>JAHIFA010000120.1 GCA_018901315.1 Nanobdellota archaeon
GGTTTCAAACTTAAAAACATTTAAGGCTTTGTTTTCAGGGGGATTCTCTGGCTTTATAACAGCTGTTATGCCTGGCTTGGGAGCATCAACAGCAGCTGTCATTTCAATGCAGATGACAAAAAATCTTAAGGAAGATGGATTTATGATTTTAATGGGCTCAATAAACACATTTAATTTCATACTTTCAATGGTCACACTTTATGTCCTGGATAAGGCAAGGAATGGCTCAATAATAGTTATCCAGCAATTAGTTGATATAATAACAATAAACCATATTGTAATATTTCTATCTGCTGTTATAATTGCCGGCTCTTTGTCTGTTTTCCTTGCACTAGGTCTTAGCAGGATATTCTCAAAAATCATGGGTATTGTAAATTACAGGAAAATGGTTTTATCTGTTATATTTTTAATAACAGCCCTTGTTTTGGTTTTGACAGGACCATTAGGATTACTAATACTTATAATAAGCACTGCAATAGGCATAATCCCCCCAACAGTTAATATCTCAAGAACACATGCAATGGGTTGCTTGTTGCTACCTGTAATTCTTTATTTTATGCTTTAAAAGAAAGATTTATATATCACCCCTCAAAAGTAAATAAATATTATAAATCGGTGATATAATGACAGATGACAAAATTCTTGCAGTAATGGAAAACACTATTAATAGATGGATGGATGTCAAGCAAAAATTATATATAATCAATAAGGAAATAATTGCAAAGCCGCACTTTATCTCCCTCTCATACAAGGAAGCTGATGTTAAGACAATTGATATTCTTAATGGTGCTATTGTTAATAACAATGGAAATTTTAATGATTCTAAGACTGGTTATTCTATTAATGTAATGATTGGTGACAAAAAACAGGGCTATGGTTCTCGCTGGGAAGCATATGATCATCTACCAAGAGATCTAGAGGTCCTAGAAAACCTTATTGATGATAAAATGGATCATGTCTTAAAATCTGCATTAGTTTCATACATCTCAAATATAAAAGATATTATACGTGTAAAACAGGAGAGAGGTAATAAATTTTCCCAGTTATCAAATGATCCAGTTGCTGTTTATATTGAGGAAAAGCTTAACCAAAAACCAATACCTGAAAATCTTATTTTAACTCTTAAGAATTGGACTAAAAAAATATCAAAACTTGATTATGTTGATGAAAGCCACTCTATTTTATATTCCGAGCATGACTCACGCAGGTTTGTTGATAGCCAGGGAAGAAAAATATTAGATCATTCTTTTTTAGGGAAAGTTATACTGACCATAGATATCAGGCATAACAAAAATTTTGAGATTCCTTTTGGTCAAAGCATATATTCAGCTAAGGGATGGGATGATATTAATCAGAAACTTGAAGATATTTTAAGTGAAATACCAAAAGATATTGAACAATTAAGGAATGCTTCAATACCAACTAGTGACCAATATCCTGTTGTTTTTAGTGCTGTGTCTGTTGGAACCATTTTTCATGAAACCTCGGGTGGCCACAATCTTTCTGGCAGATATATTAAAAAAGGTTTTTCTACAACATTCAAAAACCAGTTGAATAAAAAAATATTTCCAGAGTTTATCACTGTTGTTGATGATCCACAAAAAAAAGGTGCTTTTGGTTTCTACAGGTTTGATGAGGAAGGAATTGAAGGCAAGAGGGTTGTTCTTGTTGAGAATGGTGTTCTAAGAAATTATATTTTAGACAGGGACTCTGCTGTTTACTTTGGAAAATTGTCTAACGGGCACTCAAGGGGGGAATGGCTTTGTGATGAGCATGCTTCCTTACCAGAACCCAGGGTTGGAAACTTAGAAATAATAAGCTCTAATTCTGTTCCTGATGAAGAGCTTGTTGAAATCTTAAAAAAATATTGTATTGAAAATAATATTGAATGTGGTTTATATATTGATACTGATGAAGGAGAGGTTGACGTTGATACCAGTGAATTTCATCTCTATCCTCACAAAGCATGGAAAATCTTTCCAGATGGCAGGAGGGAGCGCATAACGAACTTTTATGTTGCTACTTATCCTTATAATCTTCTCAAACAGATTGTTGTTACAGGCAATAGTTATAAAACCCGTAGAGGCATATGTGATGCAGAGTCTGGGTTGATTCCCACGCAGGAGATAGCACCTGCAGCTTTTATTCCCAGAGTAACAATACAAGCTGAGGAGCCCAAGATAGAAACAAAAAGGCTTCTTGAGAAATTGAAGGATTAATTTATTTACTAAACTTTTAAATTCTGTAGAATTCCAAAAGATTTTTAAATAATCTGGGTTTCCTCAAATATCATGGAAGGTATAATAAGTAATTTTAGGGGAGGAAGGCACACCCAGTGTGGCAATCAGATGATAATAGTAGTTGATGGTGTTGATTCAAAGGAAAAGGCCAATGCTTTAATAGGCAAGAAAGTAATATGGTCAAGCCCTGCAAAAAAGGAAATTAAAGGTGCTGTAAGAAGTGCTCATGGCCGCAATGGAGCACTAAGAGTTCTCTTTGAAACAGGAATGCCTGGCCAAAGCATCGGCCAGAAAGTTAAAATTGAATAGATTTTTTAACAAATTCTACTATAGTTGTTTTGCACCGTATAAGACAGCTATAATCCCAATCAGTATTATAATTCCTGAATAAACAGGCCCAGAGCTAGGCACTGTGCTTGGTATTAGTTTCATGCTGACTAAAAATGGGATTAATCCGCCAAAAATAATTAATAGTGCAAGCACTGCTGTGATAAACTTCTGGGAGCGCCAAAGTCCAAAAGCTTTTATAGAATACCAAAAAGCAATAATCCCTATAAGAATTATTATGCCTGAGTAAACCGGCCCTGAGAAAGGAACCACTCCAAAACCGTTAAAAAAAGGCAGAATTCCTGCAAGTATTGTTAACAGACCAACAAACATTATTATTATTTTCATATTATCACCTCAAAATATATTAATTAAATTTTTGATTTTACCGACCTAATTTTTCGTATTTCTTCTTTTACCCTTTCATTTAACCTTATTATCTCTTCTTTTTCAACAGCAGCTTTTTGAAATAAATTTTGGGTTCCTTGACTGCCCCCGCGTCTTAATTGAGATGTCCTTGCACGATTATAGTACCAATTATACTTTTTTTTATGTATATTCCTTTCACGCATTAACTTGCTCAACTTCTCCTTTCTTCTGTAATATACATCTGTTCGTTTAGTTGATCTTCTTTCATCTCCTCTTAATCTAGCCTCTTTTTCTAAATCTTCCCTATGTTGCCTTCTTTCTGTCTCAAGCTCTCTTCTAAGAGATTCATCTTCATTTGGTTCTCTTTCAACTGTCTCTCGTTCTCGTTCTGGTCTTGTTCTTGCATAACCACTAGTGCCAGAAAGTAACCTTAACAGACAGGCAACACCTAGAACAATGCATACCCATTTGCCCCATGGGCTAATAACATCATTAATTAATTCATCTATCCCACTTATTGGGATACTAGAAGTATCTATATTTTTTAACTGCTCAAATACCCATGCAATAAAGAAATAAAACAATGCCCAGACAACTCCAAAGGCCTTGTGCTGTTTTATTGGAAAATAACTATTAAGTATCAATAATGTGCCGCCAATTATTGCTAGTATAAGCACTACGATTCCAAAAACACCATAGGCAGAGCCAATACGATAAATATATTCATCTGGTATGAACCTTATGGAAATCAGGGAAAAAACAATGGAAAATATTGTGGCAATCCCCTTGCTGCCAGAAAACATCTTCTTTGCCGCCCAGAAGATTATTGCAAACAGTATAATCCACACACCAGCTTTGAGGAACATAAATGTTCCATCTCCAGTTCCAAAAAGAAAGCTGAACATGCTGTAAACTCCCTCATACTGTGCACTAACAATAGGTATTAATAAGGCTAGGAAAAGAGAAGATAACACTAACAAACCTCTTTTTTTATTTAAAAGCATTTTATATAGTTTTTAACTCCAGTTTATTTAAATCTTTCTATACTTTTTTGTTTTTAACTGTAAGATATCAAATCAAAAGCTTTTTATAATAGGGGAATTTCCTTTTTTTGGTTTAAAATGGTTCAAAGAATAGGCGGCTTCAGAAGAAAAACAAGGCAGAAACTCTCAAAGTCAAGAAGAAGCAAGGGAAAAATAAGCGTCAGGAACTTCTTCCAGACATTTGAAGAGGGGGACAAAGTAGTCCTGAATGCAGAGCCAGCTGTGCAAAAAGGAATGTTTTTTCCTAAATTTTATGGCAAAGTAGGAACAATAAAGAAAAAAATTGGAAAATGCTATAAGGTATTAATTAAAGATGGAAAAAAAGAAAAAAACCCCATAGTCCATCCAATTCATCTTAAAAAAATTAAGGTATAAAATGGTAAAACCAAATATAATATCTGAGAAACCAATAACTCTTACTGAGCTTAAGCAGGAGATTGATAAAATAAAGAAGCGTGATAAAGAGCTAAACTTCAGGGTTGGCAAGACTGAAGAATATCTAAGCCACTTTGTGAATTTGAGTAAAGAAAGTGAAGAGGAACTAATCAAAAAATTAGAAAAACTTAATGTGCCAAGGCTTAGGGATATCCATATAACAAAAATAGTTGATACACTTCCAAAGACAGTTGATGAGCTAAAGATAATTCTACAGGGCTACACAATAACAGTCAACAATGAAAACTTAAAGAAAATTGTTGATGCCCTTAAAGATTTTGCTGAAAAAAAGAAGTAAAATATTTATTTTTCTTGGATTAGAAAACAATTAATTTAAAAAACAAAAGTTTATAAATAAGAAAAAACAATTTATGATTAAAATGGAAATGCACGAAAAGGAGGAAAATGTAATTATACTTGACTTTTTGCCAAATGGCTATCCATTTGACACAAGGCCAAGCCACCAAAAGACTGCAATAGCCCAGGCTATAGGCAAAAAACATTTTGTGTTATTAGAGCTTGTTCCAAAAAAAGATGTGTTCCTGCAGCCTAATGAGGCAGTTTACATCGGACAGGATAAAAGAGACAAGGTGCATCATATCAATGGAAAACTGCCATTTTCCAGGCTAACAACAACTGCAAAAGCAGAGCTGGAATTTATAGTAAAGGATATTATTGAAAAAAATGAGCAGAGGTTTGTTGATTTTTTCAATAATGCACAGCCATTAAGCACAAGGATGCACTCTATAGAACTTTTGCCTGGAATGGGCAAAAAGAAAATGTGGGAAATTCTTGATGAGAGAAAAATTAAGCCTTTCACTAGCCTTGATGACATGAAAAAAAGAGTGCATTTAATGCCTGATCCAAAAAAAGCATTGATAAAAAGGATAATGAAGGAATTAAGCGGAAAAGAAAAACACCTTTTGTTTGTTAATGGTTAATTCTTAGAATCTTTAGGCATGTTAGGATAATCTTTTTTAGAATAATAATCCATAAATTTTCCTGCATCTATGTATGCATCAATCCATCTTGCTATGTTGCCTTCTGTTTGCTCTTTTGGCCAGCCAAAAATAGAAATTGAATTTCCTCTTAATTCATTAGCTACATCTTTTTTTATCTCACTTATACAAAGTTCAGCAAACTCATATTCCCTATCCATATAAGCATCTCTTAATGCATCAAAGTCCCTCATTAACTTCTCTTCAAACAAATTTTTCCTTTTTCTTTCTTTTATTATGTTAATATCTGTAGCAAATTTTTTCAGTTGCTCTTTTTTCAGTTGTTGTAAGTATGGCTCTTCAGCTAAAATTTTTGTCTTATCTTGATTTTGAGAGTGTACGTAACCTCTAAACTCTTTAACTATATTGTCAATTGTACTATTAATTATGTCCTCTCCCTGCCCAATTATATCCTCAACTTTTTTAATTGTATGATTGGCTTTTATGCAGTTTAAGATAATAGCATAATATTCAAATTTTTTGGATAGGTTAATGTCAATATATGCCTCGGCAGGGCGCTTAATTTTTTTCCAAATATCAGATGCCTCCAAGTACTTTTTCTTTCCAAAATTAATATATGTTTTATTTCCAAATATTCCTGCATTTATTAATGCACTCTCTGCTGCATGCTCATACAGCATGCTCTTTTGTTCCAGGCTTTCAATACTTTTTGCCTTAGAAAGAGCATCTTTTATTGATCTTATTGGTATTGCTTCTAGTTTAGCTTTAGTAACTTTAAAATTTTCTATTTTGTATTTTTTGATTATTGAGTGCTTTGTTAGTATATCTGATAATTCATGGATAGTTTCATTTCTATCTTCATAAGCAGGATATTTTTCAATAACATCTTCAAGCAGGTCAGACTTAACATCTTCAAGTAAATCATATGCCTCTTCAACAATCCTAAAATATTGTTCTTCTATTTTATAATAGTCCCCAGTAGAAAATGCTTCTTTCATGACTATTCTTATGTAGCAATTATTTAAATAATTTTTGTTTTTGTAATTTTTAAGCCTGTTGGCTAACTAACCACATGCCAAACAAGTAAGCAAGCGAGAGCCCTAATATGAGCGGTATAAACAATGTTGAAAAATCATGCGGCTGGAATATAAAGTAAAGGATTGCAAAAAATATTATAAACAATATAGAAATTGTTTTTATTGGACCCGGCTTAGACCTTTTTGGTTTTACCATACTTTAAATCTCTTATAACTAATATTTAAATCCATCGAAAACAAAAATTTTAAATATAGGTAGTATTATATTATATATTAATTTAATCTTCGAGGTGAAAAAATGAAGGAAAAAACAAAGGATTCAGTTAAGAAATTTTTTAAAATTATATTGGGTCTGCTATTAATAATAGCGGGAGTATGTACCTATGTTACATGGTATAAATGGTGGCCACAATTATGGACATTAATAAGAGGTGTTTTAGGTCTTATTATTATCCTTATAGGATTAATGTTTGTATTTATGGGATTTTCTGATTAAATTTTTTTTATTTTATTCTTTTATAATTCCATAACCAATCAAACGCCATCTTGTTCCTATCCTTCTTGAGATAGACACTCTTGATTCAGGCTCTGCACAAACAGGGATCTTCAGGCTGCAGCTGATAGAATCTTTTTTGAGTTCTGTAACAAATCCAACTGTTGCCGCAGAGTTAATATTCAACATAAGAATTTCATTTTGTTTTATTGGCTCTACAGAAGTATCTTCTTTAAGCCCAACAACCTTTTCAAGAAGATGGGTTTCAAGTTTAAATTCATACCATACCTTTGGTAATTTTCCTTTTTTTCCAACAACAGACCCTGTTAAACTATCTGATTTTACAATTGCTGGGTCCAGCATGGTCATAACACCCACTGATCCGCCAGGGAAAATCTCCTTTACAGGGCATCCTCCTGTAATTAAGCCAACAATTTTTGTGGTTATTGGTTCCCACAATTTTTTTCCGCTTTTTTCCAAACTTCTTCCTGGCTTTATTTCTATCTCATCATTAATCGTAAGCTTTCCCTGTTTTAATGCTCCACCTAAAATTCCACCCCTCATGTTTACAGGATCAGAACCGGGAGGATTAATGTCAAATGACCTTGCAACAAACATCATTGGCTCTTTTGATATATCTTTTTCAGGTGTTGGGAAAGATTCTTCAATAGCTTGAACCAAAACATCAATATTTGTGCTGTGCTGCGCAGATATTGGAATAATAAGAGAATTTTCATAGGATGTTCCTTTGATAAATTCTTTTATCTGGTTGTAGTTTTTTATTACCTGCTCGTCTGAAACAACATCTATCTTATTCTGCATAATAATTATCTTTTTTATTCCTGATATCTCCAAGGCCATTAAATGCTCTTTTGTTTGCGGCTGAGGGCATTCCTCATTCGCAGCTATAAGCAGTAAAGCATAGTCTATTATAGTGGCTCCTGAGAGCATTGTTGCCATAAGGCTTTCATGACCGGGAGCATCAACAAAAGATACTTTTCTTAATGGCTTTGTTTTTGTTTTGCATCTCGGGCATTTATCATTAACACAAAAGCACTCTGGCTCCTTGCATTTAGGGCATTTCCTGAAAACAGTATCTGCATAACCTAAACGTATTGTAATGCCTCTCTTGATTTCTTCAGAATGAGTATCAGTCCACTTGCCAGACAATGCTTTAACTAAGGTTGTTTTTCCATGGTCAACATGGCCAACCAATCCAATGTTTATTTCTGGCTGAACAGGTTCCTCAATTTTTTTTTCTTTTTTAGTTATTTTTTTTGAGGTTTTAGAACTCTTTTTTGTTTTGACCTTTTTTGTCTTAGCAATTTTTGGCATTTTTTATTTCTTGGCCTCTTCCTTTTTTTCTGCTAGTCCAGCAGCAGTCGGAACCTTTTCTTCTTTTTTAGGTTCTTTTTTTGCTTCAGATTTACCTTCTTGTTTTTCTTTTTTCTCAGGTTCTTTTTTAACCTCAGCGGGATTTTCCTCTGCTTTGTGTTTTTTTTCTTTCTTCTCTTCTTTTACCTTAAGAGGCTTGCCACTCAATATCTTGACATTTATCTGTGATATTTTGGCATGTATTGTGTTGCCGCAGACAGTTTTTCTCTGCTTTATCCCCTTTTCCTTGCTCTTTATTCCAACTCCCCCTACTGCAAGTATTTTCTTCCTTCCTGTTCCGAGAACATCCTTTCTCATTGGGAAACCGCAATAGTCTGAGCCGCCAGTTACTTCAACTTCAATATTCCCTATTCCAAGAAAATCCGCCTTTAGCTTGTCTCCTATCTTTAAGCCGAGAAATTTTCTCGCATTTTCATCCTTAACTTCCTTTTGATATGTTTTTCCTGTGTTTGCATCTGAAATAACAACTTTAAAATCAACCATTTTTATTCCTCCTAACCTTATTTTATGATTATTAACAACTAGAATTTATGCCTTATATATAAGTTTTATGAAAAAATTGGCTATGATTGTTTAAATTTATACTAATACCTACATAGTATAAAATGTTAAAAAAAATAAATATTAAGAAATGTCTTATCTAAACACATTGATTCCAAGGTCATCACTGAATTCTTTGGAAGCACTTGCTTGCCTGCTGTTTTCTTTTCCAACAATCCATGGAGAATGTACTCCTGTCATGATTGTCATAACAGTAAGCTTTCCTTTCATGTTGTCATCAATTCTTGCTCCCCAGATAACATTTGCATCCTGGTCCATTGATTCTGTTACAAGCTCTCCAATCCTGTTTACTTCATCCAATGTTAAGTCAGACCCTCCTGAAATATGTATTAATGCCCCTGTTGCACCTTCATAGCTTATATCTAATAATGGGTTTGCGAGAGCACCTCTTACTGCCTCTTCAACCCTGTTTGCTGTGTCAGAAGAGCCAACACCTATTGCTGCAACTCCTCCATTGTTCATTATTGCCTTTACATCTGCATAATCAAGGTTAACTAAAGATGGAACAGCTATTGTCTCAACAATCCCCTTTATCATTGTTGCAATTAACTCGTTTGCAACTGCAAAGGCCTGTTGCACTGGAAGATTGCCTGCAATGTTAACCAAGCGATTATTATCAATAACAATAACTGTGTCAGCATTCTGCCTTAACTGCTGCAATCCAAACTCTGCCTTGTCAACCCTTGCCCTTTCTATACTGAATGGCATTGTAACTGTTCCAATGACAATTGCACCAACTTCTTTTGCAATCTTTGCAATCACTGGAGCAGCGCCTGTTCCTGTTCCTCCGCCCATTCCAGCACAAACAAATACCATATCAACTCCTTTAAGTGAGTCTTTTACTTCGTTAATAGACTCATTTGCAGCCTCTGCACCTTTTTTTGGAAATCCGCCGCATCCAAGACCACGAGTTACATTCCTTCCCATCAATATTTTTTTGTCTGCCTCAGAAATATTAAGATGCTGCTGGTCTGTATTGGCTGCTATTATTTCAGCTCCCCTAATTCCTTTTTTATAAAGCCATGAAACCATGTTGTTGCCTGCCCCGCCAGCACCAAATACTTTTATGTTGGCTTGCCCTACCATTGATTCAATCTTATTTTCTTCAGCATTTTTTAATGCATTTTCGATGATAAAATCCATTTTTCCCTCCTTTTTGATATCCAAAATTGTATACTGATATATTTTAAACACATCTTATATATAAACATTTCGTTTTTGTATATTAACTTAGTCGAGAACTATAAAAAACCAATTTAATTTGGATTTATAAATATAATTATACAAAAAGCAACATTTATATATTAGTATAAATTATTAAGCTGCTGGGGGTGTTAAAATAGTAATATTATTTGACAGATTTAATCTATCTGATAACATATTTAATGTGATATTTGCCACAAAGCAGCAGAAGATAGTTGCTGAATTATTAATACAGCACATGAAAGAGAATGGTGGAGAGATAGGCAAATCAGAGATGTCTTTATTTGCCACAAAGCTGCATGAGGGCAACTTAATTACAGAGATTAACGAGCCTCAATATAAGGGGAAAAAAGTAAAGCTTTCATACAACAAAAGGCAGTTTTACGATAGAATTCTAACCCCAATGAAAAGCATGGGCATAATTTATTATGACCTTTACAGGAAGACATATAAGATATCTGAAGCATTTAACAAAGAGATGGTAAAGATTGGTCTTTCGTGGCTCAGGGAATTAAGGAAACCGCCCTTAAATATTAAAAAAAGTTAATCAGAATTTAGTTAATATAATAGCTTTCTCATCGACCAGGATAGTATGCTCTGCCTGGCTTACAAGACCATTTTCCCTGTCTGCTAGAGGAGGATAACCTTTGATTACTCCTATATTTTCTAACTGTCTTAATGCAAGATTAACCCTGAATAAAGGAAATTTTTCCTCGAGCCACCATTTTGCAAAAGGAAGCCTTTTATATTTTTCTATCTCTTTAAGAACCTGCCTTGTTGTCGTATCTCTTACTGGCTTTTTTTGAATAAGTGAAAAAACAGTTGGATTAGATGTTTCAATAACAATCCCATAGCCGTCTGTTGCAAAGGGCTCTATTGCAAAAATATCCCCTTTCTTGATTTCTGTTTCATCACCATTATCATAATTTGGAATAGTTGGATTTGTATGGACTTCAAATTTTCCAAGGCCATGTCCGCTTAAATTCCTTACAGGA
>JAHIFA010000121.1 GCA_018901315.1 Nanobdellota archaeon
ACTCTTCCATCACCGCTCCCTAAATCCAGAACTCTTTTTTTGTCTTTAAATTTACGCTTTCTTATTACATTATACAAATTAATTAAATCAAAAGTTGGCAGATAAATCCCTTTTTCAAGTTTTTTGAATCGGAATGTTTTAGTATCACTGTTCCTACTGAACTCTTCATCACATATTTTTTCTAATTTGATTATTTGTTCTGGATTTAAATTGGTATTAATCTTCATAAAGATAACCTAGTCTCAGTAAAATAAGTAAATGCCCGGTCCGGGACTTTCGACATGATTGCGAGCGAAGCGAGCGTGAGGGACTTCAATTGCAAGACAATTGAATGTCGCTCTTTGCGTATCAAATGCGCGTAACCATTTGTTCGAACCCGAGTCCCGGCCTCGAGAGGGCCGGATGATTGGCCGGACTACACCAACCGGGCATACGCCAGGGCTGGGACTTTCAACAACTGTTGCGAGCGAAGCGAGCACGGTGGGCTTGAATTTTTAATTCAATGCCCGCCATGCGTGCCAGCTTAGCAAGAAGCTGTTTTGAACCCAGACTCCCAAAAGGGACGAGATTTCCAGTCTCGCGCGGTACCGGATTGCGCCACCCTGGCAGCATTTAAAAGAAAATTATGTTTATTTATATAAGTTTTGAAAAAAAGAATTAAGAATCCATCATTTCTATCTCAATATTCAGGCCTTCTGGGATAGGGACCCTCATAACAAGCCTTAAAGCACGCTCATCAACTGCCAAGTCAATCAGTCTTTTGTGTATCCTCATCTCATATCTCTCCCATGATGCCTTTCCTTCGCCATCTGGGCTCTTTCTTGTAGTTACTTTAAGCTTCTTTGTAGGCAGGGGTATTGGACCCCTCATTTCAACTCCAGTTTTCTCAGCAATATCTTTTATGTATTTGCATACATCATTAATCTTGTTAATGTCAATACTTGCTAACTTTATTCTTGCTTTCTGCATTTTAATCTTCTCTTCGGCTTGTTTACTTCATGATAAAACTCAGTTCACCATGATATAAAAACAAAAAAATAAAAAAGAGTTTATTTCTTGTTTAACTCCTTCTTAACTAAGTCAATGCACATTCCTGCTGCAACTGTCACTCCGCTATCCCTGATAGCAAATCTTGACATGTGCGGAATATCTTTTTGTTTCTCAATCACTATTGGCTGAACTGGCTTAACCTTTATTATTGCAGCATCTCCATTCTTTATGAAGTCTGGATTTTCTGCAATTGTCTCTCCTGTTGCTGCATTTAACTTTTTCTGAATAGCTATTATCTGGCAAGCAACCTGTGATGTATGTATGTGGAATACTGGTGTGTATCCTACAGTCATAACACTTGGATGATTCAATACAACAATCTGTGCTGTGAACTCACTTGCAACTGTTGGAACATTGTTGGTGTGCCCAAGAACATCTCCACGTGCAATGTCTTTCTTTTCTATGCCTCTTACATTAAAACCAACATTATCTCCTGGGATTGCCTGCTTAAGCTGCTCATGGTGCATTTCTATTGATTTAACTTCTCCGCTAATGCCTTTTCCTTCCCTTGCTGGAACTATTATAACCTTATCGCCAACTTTCATAATTCCTGTTTCAACTTTTCCTACTGGAACAACTCCAATCCCTGTTATATTGTAAACATCCTGTATTGGGAGCCTTAATGGAAGATTTGTTGGTTTTTCCGGTATATTAAACAAATCCAATGCCGCTAATAATGTTGGTCCCTTGTACCATGGCATCTTATCTGTCTTCTTGACTACATTATCCCCTGGCAAAGAAGCAATTGGTACAAAATTAACCTTGCTTGGGTCATATCCAACTGTTTTCAATAATTTTTCAACATCTGCTTTGATTTTTTTGAAGACATCCTCACTGTAATCCTTCATATCCATTTTATTTACAGCAACAATAAGTTGCTGGACTCCAAGAGTCCTGCACAGGAAGACATGCTCCTTTGTCTGTGCCATAATCCCATCATTAGCAGCAACAACTAATACAGCTGAATCTGCTTGTGATGCTCCAGTTATCATATTTTTGATAAAGTCCTTGTGGCCAGGTGCATCAATTATTGTAAAATAATACTTTTCTGTGTCAAACTTTTTATGAGCCAGGTCAATTGTAACTCCCCTTTCTCTCTCTTCCTTTAGGTTATCCATTATGAAGGCAAATTCAAAGCCTGCTTTGCCTAGTTCTTTTGCCTTCTCTTTCAGCTTTCTTAGCTCCTGCTCACTAACTGAGCCTGCGTCATACAATAACCTTCCTACTGTTGTTGATTTTCCGTGATCTACATGTCCTACAAAGACAAGATTCATATGTTCTTTTTCTTTAGCCATAATAATCCCTCCAATTATTTTTATGATTATGCTCTAAAAAGGTGTTTTTATTTTATATATAAAGGTTTCTATAATAAATTACTCTTCTGTTTTAAGTCCTTTTCTCTGCCTTATCTGCCTTATTATTTTTTCCTGCAATTCATTAGGCAGTTTCTCAAAGTCCTGGTCAACGAGGAAATGGTTTCCTCTGCCACCAGTAGCAGACCTTAAGTCAGAGGTCATTCCAAACATCTCTCCAACCGGCAATTTGCCCTTCACAGTTACATGCTCTCCTTCCTGTTGCATATCAAGCAGCTGGCCTCTTTTATTAGCAATAAGCTTTGATATTTCTCCCATGTACTCTGATGGTGCCTCAAACTGCAATGTCTGCAAAGGCTCGTAAATAACAGGGTTGGCAAGCATCATAGCTCCCCTTATACCCTCTCTGACAGCAGGGTATACCTGTGCCGGGCCTCTGTGTATAGCATCTTCATGTAATTTTACATCCATTAGCATTACCTTTACATTGATACATGGCTCTCTTGCCAGTGGGCCTGCTGACATAACATCCTCAAACATATCCATCACCATTTCAATGACTTCCCCTATATGAACAATTCCACGGGTCATATCTACTAGCATATTGCCTTTGTAAATATCCCTTACTTTTCTTGCAACCTTGGCATCCATTCCCAATTCCTGTAGTTTATCCCAAAGAGCTTTATCTTTTTTCTTAATTCTCATTTCAGGCAGTTCTTTTTTCTTCATTGCTTCTATAAACTCCTTTGATAATGGCTCTACCTTAAAATAAAATTTATTGTGTTTGTTTGGGCTTTTTCCCTCTACCTCTGAAGATGCTTTTGTGATAGCTTCCCTGTAAACAACAATTGGCGGCGATGTTTTCACATCAACACCCTTTTCTGTCTTTATCCTGTTTTCAATAACCTCTAAGTGCAGTTCACCCATTCCATGCATCAGGTGCTCTCCTGTTTCTTCATTAATCTCAATTTGTATAGTGGGGTCTTCCTTGCTAACCCTTTTTAGGACTTCAATAAGCTTTGGCAGGTCAGATGCCTTTGTTGCCTCAATAGCCTTTGTAACAACTGGCTCAAATATATGAGTAATTTTCTCAAAAGGCTCTGTTGGCTCTAATGTTATTGTTTCACCAGGCATTGCCTTTACACCTGCAACACCAATTATATTACCTGAAAGAGCCCTGTCAACTATCTCTCTTTTTGCTCCATTGTAGATAAATACCTGCTGTATCCGGAGATTTTTATTCTCCCTATTTAGGTAAACTGACATACCTTTTGTTATTGTTCCTGAAAATATTCTTCCGCAGGAAAGCTCTCCTGCCTGTGGATCAACAACAATTTTTGTTATGACAAAAAATAATGGTCCTTTTGAGTTGCATGATAAAAGTGATTTTCCCTCCTCGCTTTCAAGGTCACCAGGCCATATTTTCTTGATTCTATAGCCTTGTGCCTGCACTGGATTAGGAAGATGATGAATGACTGCATCAAGAACAATCTCATGTAAGGGAGCTTTATCAGCCAATGGCTTATGGTCTCCTGATTCATAAGCATCAATTATATCCTTAAAGCTGATATCTTTCTTTTTCATATAATTTACAGACATTGCCCAGTTATGGAATGCAGAGCCAAAACAAACAGAGCCGTCCATAACATTAACATTCCATTTATCCTTAAACTCCTTGTCTGCTATTTCATTTATCAGCTTGTTTACATTATTAATTATCTTTACAAACCTTTCCTGCATCTGCTCTGGTTTTAACTGAAGCTCCTTTATCAGCCTGTCAACCTTATTTATGAATAATATTGGCTTGACATTCTCTCTTAATGCCTGTCTTAACACAGTTTCTGTTTGAGGCATTACTCCCTCTACAGCATCACAAAGCACAATAACACCATCAACAGCCCTCATTGCCCTTGTTACATCTCCGCTAAAATCTATGTGCCCGGGAGTATCTAATAGATTGATAAGGTAATCCTTGCTTTCAACATTATGCACCATTGAAACAGCTGCTGTATCAATTGTTATTCCCCTTTCCTTTTCATCCTCATGAAAATCAAGAACACACTGCTTTCCTGCAAGCTCTTTTGACATCATTCCTGCTCCTGCAAGAAGATTGTCACTAAGAGTTGTTTTTCCATGGTCAATATGGGCAGCAATGGCAATATTTCTTATAAATTCAGGCTTGTCAGCAAGCCTCATAACCTTTTCAACCATTTTTTCTGCCATTTTCATTCCTCACTTACCATAATGAAATATTTCGTCTGCTTTTTTATAATCATATAACTCATCTATACTGAACCAAAGTAGTATTTCTTTTTCTGCCTCTTCAACATTCGCTGAAGCATGAATCATATTTTTTGTTGACATCTCTTTGCCATCTGCGTAATGGAAAGAATGATGTGTAAAATCTCCCCTTATTGTTCCTGGCAAGGCCTTGCTTGGCTCTGTATCACCAGTTATTATCCTAACAACATTTACAGCATGAACACCTTCAATAACCATTGCTACAATAGGGCCTTCTGTTAAATAATCAAGAAGCATCATTCTCACTTTTTCCCCCCTTCTCTTTGCAACATCTTCTGTATAATGCTTTGCAGCAAATTCCTTGTCTATACAAACCATCTTTAAGCCAATTATTTTAAGCCCTTTGTTATCAAACCTTTTTATTACCTCACCAACAAGCCCTCTCATGACGCCATCCGGCTTTATTAAAACAAGTGTTCTCTGTATCATTTTTTAGTTCCTTTTTTTATATCCTGATATTCCTGAGTCCATTTTGTTGTTCTTGGCTTTCTCTTCAGCTTTAGCATGTTTTTCTCACATTTTGATGAGCAAAAATACAATACCTTGCCAGTTTTCTGAACATATATCTTTCCAGTTCCTTTGTTAATATTTTGTTTGCAAAAACTACACTTCACTTTTATCATCTCCTGCCTTTGTTAAGACTTCTTGCCTCAATCTCAGTTTCCCTAAGCATGAGGGTATCTCCTATTCTCACAGGACCAATTACATTCCTTCTCAGGATTTTATTGACATCTCTTCCCTCTAAAACTTTGCACCTGACCTGAATAGCTTCCCCCCTAGTACCTGTCTTGTCAATTATTTCTTCTACTGTTGCAGGAAAAGCATAGGAAAAATTAACTCCTGTTTTTTTTTCTGTTTCCTTTTTAACTTGAGGTTTCATATAGAATCACCTTAATTATTCCTTTAATTTTTTAATTATCTCTTTGACTATGTTCTTTGCTTCTCCCTCTTCAACTATTGCAATGCTTGCTGTCCCAACACTAATGCCAGCTGCTGCGCCAAGCTCTTCTTTGCTAGGCACCTCAACACATAAAACATCTTTCTCTTTTGATAAAAGCGGAATGTGCATTGTGATTTCTGGCGGATTGACATTTTTTGCTATTGCAACAAGTTTTGCCATTCCCTTTTCAATAGCCTTTGTTACCTCGTTACTGCCTTTCTTTATCCTTCCAGTTGCTTTGGCAACCTCTATAGCCTCATAAATTTTGTCTATTACTTCTTTTGATATCTCAGCCATTTTATATTCCTCCTTGATTTGAAATGATTTTTAAGGATAACAAATTCAAGAATCTGCATACCTCATTCAAACCGCAAGCGGTTATCATCAATCATTGATTTTTAATTAGGAATTTTAATCCGTTTATAAACTTTATGGTATTTTAACTATAAAAATACGCAAGATTTATATATTAAACTAGAATTTAACCAGATTAGAACAAATATTTACTATGAGGTGTAAAAATGGTAGAAGCAAGATGCATGAAATGCAAAAAACAGGTTGAAATAAAAAATCCACAACAAGTAGTTATGAAGAATAAGATGAAGGCTATGAAGGGGGTTTGTCCTCATTGCGGAACAAAGGTCTTCAGAATTATTGGAAAAGCCTAATTTTATTTTTTATTTTTATTTTGAAAAGCCTCAATTGCTCTAAAGAAATCTATCTTCGTAAAGTCAGGCCACTGCTTATCTGTGAAAAAAATCATAGAGTTCTTTGAGTCCCAAAGCAAAAGCCCTGAAAATTCATTGTTATTCTCAATTATTAAATCAGGTGATATAAAATATGATGAATAAAGATTTTCCTTGATTAGCTGCTTGTTTATTGATTCAGGATCAATTTTTTCTGATTTTATCTGCCTTGCAATAATTCTGCAGGCATCAACGATTTCTTCATGGCCATCATAATTCACACAGAAATTAAGGAAGAATTTATCATAATCCTTTGTGGATTCTATTATTCTTTTTATTGGGTTTAAGACACGCTCAGGAAAGTCATACCATTTTCCAAGAACAGATACCTTTACTTGCTCTTTATAGATTTTTTTATCTTCAATAAGTTTATTGAAGAATTTAGCCAGGTCATCCATCAGAAATGAAAAATTTTCAGAATTCTTTGCACTGACTGACAAGAGAAAGATTGTTATAATAGGTATATTAAATTTTATTTGTATATTCATAAGATCTTTTATTAGGTTAGTTCTTTTATTGTATACATCTTCTAAATTTATGTTATGTATAGGCTTTGGCTCTTTTTCCATTGTAATGGCTATATGCTTTGGCATATCTGCCTTGGTTATATGGATTTTTTCTCTTGCTTTTAAGATATCAGTTATCTTTTTGAACATTATGCTACTATATGATAAAGAGCTTTATAAAGCTTTTTGTTTAAAAAGAAGTTTTCTCACAAAGTTTAAATATAGGTCAATAGTTTTTTTATTTAAGATGTTTTTGTTATCCAATATCACAGCTTTCATAAGCCTGATTATTGCAAGTATAACAGATATCAAGACAAGGGAAGTGCCGGATTGGCTTAACTATGGGCTCATTATTTTTGGGCTTGGCTCAAGGCTGATTTATTCAATTGCTTTATCAGATATTAATTTTTTCTTATATGGCCTGGCAGGGTTTTTTGTATTTTTTGTAATAGCAAACATTATGTTCTATTCTGCACAGTGGGGAGGGGGCGACAGCAAACTCCTGATGGGCCTTGGTGCAGTGATTGGCCTGAATTTTAATTTTAGTGAAATGCCTTTTATCCTTATTTTCTGGATTAACATAATACTAATAGGAGCAATATATGGGCTTTTCTGGAGCTTTGCGGTTGCATTCAAAAATAGGAAAAGATTTTTGAAAGATTTTAAGGCAAGAGCCAAGAAATCAGCTAAAATAAGAAGATTTTTGCTAATAATCTGCCTCGCTGCTATTTTGTCTGCATTTTTTATTGGTTCTATTGCAACAAGAGTTTTATTGGTTACCATTATTTTTTCAATTCTATTGATTTTTTACATATCAATATTTATTAAGTCAGTTGAAAATGTATGCATGCTTAAGCTTGTTGAGCCGGAAAAACTAACAGAGGGTGATTGGATTGCAAGAAATGTTATTGTTAACAAAAAAAGAATCTGCGGCCCAAAGGACTTAGGCATTGAAAAAAAGCAGATAAAACAATTAATTCAACTAAAAAGAAAAGGCCTGATAAAAAAAATCTTGATAAAAGAGGGAATACCTTTTGTCCCTAGTTTTTTAGTTGCATTTATTGTAACTCTTTTGTTTGGAAATTGGCTGTTATTATTCATTTAGGAATAAATTCTTATGATTTTTATGAAAAAGAGAAACTAATAAATATAAGCTTTGATTATTTGTTGTTATGGTTTACGAGCTTGATGAGATAAAAAAGATAAGGAAAAGGTTTGGACTTACGCAGTTTGAACTAGCCAAGAAAGCACTGGTTTCACAGTCATTGATAGCCAAAATAGAATCAAGGAGAATAGACCCTACTTTTACAAAAGTGAAGAAGATATTTGATGTTCTCGATGAATTAAAAAATAAGAATGAGCTTAAAGCAGAGGATATCATGACAAAAAAACTAATCTATGTTAATGCTGATGATAATATAACAAGTGCAATAAACAAGATGAGAAAGCATGAGATATCACAGCTTCCTGTTTTTAATAAGAATAATGTTGTTGGCCTTGTTTCAGAAACCATTATTCTGGACTCAATATCAGGCAATAAAGCAGAGAAAATAAAAACATTAACCATTAAAGATATTATGCAGGACTGCCCGCCGATTGTTTCTAAAAAGACATCCACAGGCATTATTTCTGACCTATTGAAACAATATCCAATTGTGTTGGTGGCCGAAGAAGGAAAACCAAAAGGCGTGATAACAAAATCAGACATGCTCAGAACTATTTATAAGGGTTGAGTCAAGTCCTTCAGTTTTCCAAAATCATAAACCTTGTCAGCCACAACAGAAACTTCAAAATTTCTTAAATCCTGGTTTAAGAAAGGGCTTAGAAGCTTTTCTTTTAGTACATCAGTTCCCTCTGTTGCAAGGCAGAAAGAAGGAATAACAACCAGGTTTTTTCCTTTGTATTTCCCTTTTAAGAAGCATTTGAACCTTTCAATTCTTACATCTTCTCTTAGTGATATTGCAGGGTGCTCGTGGCCTATGACTATTGTCTTGGCTTTTTTGAGGATGTTTTTATTTGGGATTTTATGGCCATGTGTTATTAAAACATCTCCAGCAAAGTAATAATCAACAACACTTACCTTTTTTTTCTTTGCAATCTGTCCGAGAATAGCGTCATGATTGCCTTTTACAAGAATTATATTTTTGCATTGCTTTGCCATAAAATACAACAACCTTAATGTTTCCCTCCACTCCTGTTCTGAGATTGTGCCAAATTCATGCTTTATATCTCCATTTATTATTATTTTCTCAAGTTTTATTCTTCTTCTTTTTAGTTCAGAGAATATCTTGCCCAATCTTTTAATTACATCTTTAAACTGAAACCTTGGAACAAGAATGCCCTGCCTGTTAAGTGCTTCCTCATAACCAATATGGAAGTCAGCTAAAACAAGGATGTTTTGATTCTTAATCAAAAGACCCAAATCAATAATCTCTAAATTTAATTCCATTTTATTCCATCTTATGTCTTAATCCAATCTTTGCTAGAATCATCTGGTGCATTCTTCTTAGGAATTCCATCTTGTCTTCCATTCTCATAACATCCAAATGCCCCTGCATAACAAGGTTAAGTGCAAATGGTGAGGGAATATTTGTTGTTATCTGCTTTATTTTGATTTTTTTGTCTTCTATCTGCTTTAAAACAAGTTTTGCATTTTCAATATCCATCAAATCTTCTAATACCTCACGCCTTGCTTCTTTTAAAATAGAAAAATTAGTTGATATCCTTTTTACAGCACTCATTAATATCATTGAGGAAACCTGCTGCCTTCCAACCCCCATTTTTCTGCCACCATAATTTCTTAATATCATTAAAGCACGAGTTGCACAGTGCCTAAATCTTCTTTTCAAAACCTCTGTTTTGTCAATTGCCATATGAAGCACAAGCTCAAGCTTATCAGACTTAAGAATCTTCAATGCCTTTATGCTATTTATTCCTTTTTCAGATGCAATGTAAAACCCGTTGTCGCTTATCCCTATTTCAACATCCCTGTGCTGGACACGCGAGATTGCAAAAGCAATAGCCCTTGAAAGAACATCATTTACCCTTCGCCCATACAGGCTGTGAAAAATGCAGTATTTTCTTTTATCATCACTGTATGATTCAATTAAAAGTTTTTTTATGGATGGAATCTCTGCATAAAAATACTGCTCCTGAAAATAGCTGTATATTGCATTAGCAGCATTAACATCAACATAAAGATAATTATTAATAAACTCAATTATTTCTTTTTTGCCCTGCTTTTTCAGGAATTTTTCTTCCATATATCCCCTGAATCTTCCTATTTCCAATGCAAGGTCAAAACTTAAAGGCAGGCTTTCAGAAACCCATGAGGGAATTGTTGGCGGCCTGTTGACAGAAGAGCTTACATAAGCAACCATTCCTTTTGAGTATAAGAACTCATACATGTTTCCGCCAAGAACAAAAACATCCCCTCTTCTCATTTTTTCTAAAAAGGCCTCGTCTATCTTTCCTATTGTCTGCTCACCAACCTTTACAATAACAAAAGTTTCATCTGGTATTGTTCCAATATTTGTCATGTATGTAACCCTTGCAAGCTTTCCACGCCTTCCAATCATTCCTGTTTCCTCGTCGTGCCATATCTTTGCATATATGTGCCTGTCTTCAAGAGAGGTATATTTTCCGCAGAGATAGTCTATAACCTCCCTGAATTCAGCTCTTTTTAAGTCATTAAAGCAATAACTATTTTTTATTAGTGAGAATAATTCATTTATGTGTATTTTCTCTGCGATTGCAATGCCATAAATCTGCTGCGCAAGAACATCAAGGCAGTTTCTTGGAATGTGAATTTTGTCGATTTTTTCTTCTATAGCTGATTTCAATAAAACAGCACATTCAACCAAGTCATCCCTGTTAAGAACAATTATTCTTCCTTTAGATATGTCATGCAGCTTGTGGCCTGAGCGGCCGCATCTCTGCAAGGCGCGTGCAACAGATTTTGGAGAGCCGAGAAGTATAACTAAATCAATATAGCCAATGTCTATTCCAAGCTCAAGGGAAGTGCTTGAAACAACTACTTTTAGTTTTCCCTCCCTTAATTTATTTTCAATATCATGCCTGTGGGTTTTTGATAAAGAGCCGTGATGAGCGCCTATATTTTCAGTATAATTCTTTGGGAAACTCTCCTTAAGGTGGTCAACAACCCTTTCAGTAGCAGCCCTTGTGTTTGTAAAAATAAGAGTTGTTTTGTGATCCTGTATTAACTTATCAATAAGATTATACATTGAATCTTGCATTTCCTCATGGGTTGTGTTTATCAGATCAGGAACAGGGCTCAAAACCTTTAAGTCCATTTTTTTTATGAACTGGACATTAACAATCCTGCAGTTTCTTGGTTTTTCATTTTCAAAACCAACAAGAAATTTTGCAACATCCTCTAAAGGGCTTATTGTTGCACTTAAGCCAACCCTGCATATATGCTGTGAAATTCTTTGAAGCCTTTCCATGCTTAATGACAAATGGACCCCCCTCTTATTATCTGCCAATGCATGTATCTCATCAACAATGCACCAATCAACATTTCTTAATAATTCCCTGAATTTTATTGTAGATAGCAATATAGCCAATGACTCAGGAGTTGTTATAAGGATGTGAGGGGGTTTCTTAAGCATATTTGACCGCTCTGATTGTGTTGTATCACCTGTCCTTACGGCAACCCTTATCCCAAGTTTTTTTTCTGCAATTTCCTCTATCTGCTTTAATGGCTCATTTAGATTGACCTCTATGTCATAATTTAATGCTTTTAACGGTGAAACATAAACACAGTATATCTTATCCTCTAAAATTCCTTTTTCAGCAGAATCAACCAGCTCATTTAAAATTGACAAAAAAGCAGTCAGTGTTTTTGTTGCTCCTGTTGGAGCTGATATTAACACATTAGAACGTGAATGAACCTCCATTATCCCATAAAGCTGAGGCAGGGAAAATTCTTTAAACCGAGAAAAGAACCACTCCCTTATAAGAGGATTCATTATATTTATTATTTCATTTTCAGTGTTCGGCTTTTCCTTAACTTCAATCATAACAGCAGAGGTAGCTTATATGCTTATAAAACTTATCATCGTGATTGTTGTTAGTTTTCTTTGGTCCTACAAACTGTAATCAAATTTCGTTCGAAAAGTTTTTGAGAACGCCGTCTTCAAGGGCAAAGCCCCATCTAACATATATACCAAGGGAAGGGGAACTTACAATTATGTTTAGTCTTTTAGAAGTAGTAAAGAAACCGAAAGCTTTAAATACTAGCTATTATTATCTAAAGTAAGGAGATAAAATGGCAAAAAAACCAGTTTCAGATGAATATATTCTTCCAAAAGGTGTAGAAGTAGAGAATGATTTTCAATATTATGCTAATGATATTTGGTATAATAGACTAAATGCTCTTGAGAATCTTGTAAGAAATCAAGGTGAAATATCTGACGGACTTGTTAAAGATTTAAAACTTGTAGCACGAAAAGATGAAGATTGGAGAATCAAAGAACTTGCCTCTTCAATGATTAGAAGCTATAAAGCAAATGGTGATTTTTCTGGAA
>JAHIFA010000122.1 GCA_018901315.1 Nanobdellota archaeon
TTGAAATCCAAATCCTTATTTTCTTTTTCTTTTACAAATTCTTTCACATTCATTTCTAACTCTCTTTCTATAAACCCTATTCTTATGCTTTGCCTGATTTTTTCATTGGTTTTTTTAGAATTAGCAAATGAATTTCGGAAATATAAGACAATTAAACTCAGAATAAAAAAATAACTATCAATTGGTTATGCCTACAGATTTTTAAGGAAAAACTTATTTTAACAACTTTTAGAAAACAAAACAGCACAAACCAAGCAGACCAGAGCATGTTCTTAACTCAAATAACCGAAAGGATTATATATTTATTTGAATAAATAGTTCAAATATGTGGATTCCAAGATGGTTATGGGAAAGGTATAGGGAATTAAGGTTAAGGATAGACCTTAATAACAGCTTCAGCTTTAAACAGGCAAAAGAGATATTCAGCTATAACAGGAATGAGATGATTTACAAGACATTAAATGAACTGGAAAGAATGAATATAATCAATGTTGAAAGATCCAAAAATGATAAAAGAGTAAAAAGATATAAAATAGTTATGGAATTAAAAGACATTCCATATGCAGATATTACAATTCCAACAAATAAGCAGCAGGAGCCTTCTGGTTTCCTTTCTTCAACTGGCTCTGCAGCTATTTTTGGAACAGCATCTATAAAACCAAGTGCTGCTTTTAACAGGATGTACACCAAAGACGGGAAACAACAAGTTACTATAGCCAAAAAGCCAGCAGCCAAAACAATTGAAGAGTATCTTGCTGAGAACATAAAAACCTACAAATCTGCTGAGCCAATATTAGCTATAGTAAAAAAAGAAAAAATTGATTTCAGGAAAGTAATAAGAAATCTGAACTCATTCCAAAGAAGGTATTTAGGGGCATTATTGGAAATACTAAACAAAAAGGAATTAGCAGAAGAATTGTATAATCTAACCAAAAAGGATAACAGGAAATTCTCCATATTCCCAAAACAAGTAAAAAAGGTTCCAGAAAAATATAAAAAGATAGCAAAGAAATGGAGAATTAATCTTAATATTGATGTGGTGAATATAGATGAACTATGAGGAAACTGAAAAACAGTCCTTAGAGCTAACAGATGATTTATGTAATAATATACTCAGCAAGATAAGCCACTTTGTTATAGGCGGGTGGGCAGTTACAGCTTACAGCGGCAATATTAGGTTTACTGCTGATGTTGACCTCATAACAAAGCCATTAACAACAATGCCTGTTATAAAGGCATTTAATAAGGATTAGGATACAAAAAAAGTATTTTATGGTGTTCAGGCTAAACATAGGAAAACAGGTATACAGGTTCACATAAATACAATCAGCCATATGCTGGACAGGACAACTAATACAAAAATACCTATTCCTAATGAATTATTTGAGAAAATAGGCAAGGCAAGGATTAATGGGATTTACTGCAAAAACACAATTGAGATTCCCATATGCCCATTTAACTATCTGCTTACATTAAAAGCAATCCCAAATAGGGTAAGGGATGATTTTGATTTTATTCTATTATGGCTAAATAAAAATTATTCAATTGAAGAATTCAAGAAATACCTAAATAAATGCAATAATATTAAGCCTTTTTTTGATAAGTGCAGAAGAATTTCAGATAAAAGTTATTTTTATTCCTTGCCTAAAAAGCTTATTACCAACCAAAGATTTGATTTGATGAAATATAATGCAATAACTAAAAAGATTGATGAAATAAGGGAAGTATTTTAGAGTCTTTAAGGTATCATTCTGCCTCAACTAAATCTTAGTTATTGAATCAAGGAGATTAGCAGACCAGAGCATGGCCTCATCAGCATAATAAAATAATGCCCTATAAGGAGTGCCGTCTGGATTAAAGAGCTCAAGATAATTTCCATACTTTTCAACATTCCTGACATACTGGCTAACATATTCCCCTGCCTTTTCCTTGTCAATTTTTTTAACAACATCAATAAAGCACTGGCCAAGATTGGTCCATATAGCATTGCCCTCATAATTAGGGACTAAAATACTGTGCAAGAACAAATATTTTCCAACTTTTTCTTTTGTATATTTCAAAGGAAACGGCTTGTCCAATCCCTCTTTTTGTATTGCATCCAATGAAAGCTTCATCATTTCCTTTGAATCAAACAATCCAGCCCAATAAGGAAAAACATTTGCATCACCAGCAATATAATCCAATCCAGAAAGATCATCAAGGAAATAACTTCCGTTCCAGAAATTATCTTTTATTGTTTTCTTAAAGTCATAGCCCTTAAATGGATTGTAAAGGCCAAAATAATCAGTGTCATTGCTAAGCATTGCAACCATAACATTATTGTAAAGAGAAGATTTTCTTAAGGCATTGTCTTTCATTGAGGAAAAATAAGCATTCTTTTTAACCAGCCCTGTATCAGCATCAAATGAATCAAAAAAAGCCTTTTTTATTTCTTTTTCAAGAAAGAACTTATGCTTCAGCAACAGCTCTTTTGCATTAGCTAATTTTATGCAATGCATAAGGTAAGCAAGCGACTCCGGAGTATAAAATGGAAAGTCCAGCACAGAGCCATTATAGATTGTGGTAGTTACTTTATTGTTTTTTGAATAAGAATCCAGTGCAAATTCAAGTGTTTTAACAACCTTCTCCCTATAGCCAAGATTAAGCAACGCCTGCACGCTTATTCCAAAATCCCTTATATAAAAGCAGGAAAAATGCCCGGAACTTGCCTGAAAAAATCTCTTGTTCCAGCAGTCATTAACAACCTGCTTCAATATCTGCTCCGCATTCCCGTTATATTTTCTTATGCCTTTGAATCTAACCTTAACTGATCTGTTAAAAACACCAAGCGCTTTTTTCAGGAGGATAGGTTTCATTTTATCATTATTTTTTTAGTAATGATTTTAATAAGCAGTTAATTTTCATTATTGTTCACTTTTATTTCTCTAAAATTAATCTTGTGCAATGCAAGGTATGACAATCCCAAAAATACCCATATCATATCCCTGCCCCTGATGATAATGCTAAGTGCAAGACCTACACCCTTGCTAATCCCAAGCATAACAGATGTCGATGACTGGCCGAATTCCAAAGCGCCGAGAGCAGCAGGCACTGGAAGAATATAAGCAAGACCAACAAGGGAAAACACTATGAAAATAGCTACAAATGACGCATTATAACCCAATAAGAGCAATGCTAATTTGAACTCAACAAACATTAAAATCCAGATTAAAAGGAAAGTGAAAAAAGCATTCCTGAATCCCTTTTTGTTGTACTTAAAAAAGTAAATTAAATGCGATTCCATGCCCTTGATATCCTTTTCATATTTTTTGGTGAGCTTCCATTTATTAAGCCTTAGCAACCTGAAGCATGTTGTAAAGAATCCCTTCTCTGTTAGAGTTAAGTGATAGAAAGCATACATTGCAGAAGCCATTGCAAAAAAGCCAAGGATCATGAGGATTGCTGTGTTTTTTGGAACTGTAAAATTAGCTAAAATAATAAGTATGGTTATGCATGCAAAAAATCCATTGAGGCTTAAGTCCAGTGATTTATCAATAACAACAGATGATAGTGATTTTTTAAATTCAATATTATGATTATTTTTAAGCAAGTATGCCCTTACAGGCTCACCCCCAATATGAGCAGAAGGAGTTACATAACTTACTGCAAATCCAGCCAGCTTATAGGTAAAAAGCTTGAAAAAAGGAACTTTGCAACCCTGGGATTTCAGGATTATGCTCCACTTAAGTGTATGCAGAAGCATCATTATTATTGATACTATTATAAATAATATAAGCTTGTCAAAAGAGAAGTAGCTGAAAGCCTTTATTATTTCCTCAATCTTAATATACCAAAAGAGGAATATTACTATAATAATTCCAATTATTGCAGATAATAACTGCGACTTTATTTTTCTCATTTTAAAAAACGAGCCTGCCGGGACTTTCAAAAATAATTGCCCTTTTTTGCGAACGAAGTGAGCTAAGGGGATTTGGCTTTTAAGCAAAATCCTCTATGCGTGCCAGCTTAGCAAGAAGCTGTGAGCAACCATTTGGTTCGAACCCGGGATCTACAGCTTACTTTTGAACTAGCTCAAAAGGATTGAACTCTGTTCAATAGGAGGCTGTCACCCTATCCAGACTAGGCTACAGGCTCATCTATGCCAAGAAAAATATGAAGCTTTATTAATGTTTTGTGTTTTCATATATTGCATGTATAAAATAAAACAGATTCCAGATGATTTTATAGTAAAGGAAATAACAAACATAAAATTAAAAGAAGAGGGGAGCTATGCTTACTTTATTCTTAAAAAAAGAAACTACACAACAGAAAGGGCAGTTTCAACTGCTGCAAAATACCTGGAAACAAATAGGAAAA
>JAHIFA010000123.1 GCA_018901315.1 Nanobdellota archaeon
CGCATTTTTTATTGAAGGAAGAATGTATCTTATATAGCTCGGCTTAACTGTATCTTCCCACTGTTTTGAAACAGAATCAAATGTTCTTCCCCTTTCTTCCATATCCCTTTTCATCCTTCTCATCAAGCATACATCAAGGTCTGTATTAACAAAGAATTTATAATTCATCATTTTGCAGATGTCTTTATCGTGTAATGCAAGAATACCCTCAAAAATAATCAAATCTACTGGGCGGATTATTTCTGTTCTTTTCTCTCTGGTATGCTCAGCAAATGAATAAACAGGCCTTTCAATTATTTTGCCTTGTAGAAATTCTGAAAGATGCTTTTTCATTAAGTTCCATCCAAATGCTTCTGGAACATCATAATTTGTTTTCTGCCTTTCTTCAAATGAAATATTTGACTGGTCATTGTAATAATTATCCATACCAAAGATTATAGCAGTGAGATTTCTCTTAAGGTATTCGCTGATATCTGGCAGGTTGCTTATTATTGTCTCAGCGATAGTTGTCTTGCCAGAGCCGCTTGCCCCGCCTATTCCTATAAGCATTGGTTTGTACATAAGGATTACCTTTTCCAAACAACAACCCCTTTTTTGCTTACCTCTTTTATTCTATGCAAAGGGATATATGACTCTTCATCTTTTTTATCCAAGACAATAAACCCCCCTTCAATCCTTTTTATACTAACATATTTAATATTTTCCTTTTTATGAGTTATCCTATCAAAATAAGCAATAGAATAATCTTCCGGGCTTTCTTTCTTGTCCCACTTTATTTTATTCAATAAATCAAGAATATACTGCATCTTTCAGCTAAGGAATGTTTTGTCTTCAACTCTTTCAGAGATATCTCCCCTAATGTTTTTTGTAATTAACTCTTTAACTTCCTCTTTCCTGTAGTTGCTTAAAAGCCAGGCCAATTTAATAAAAGTAGTCTCAGGAGTCATATCACTAAGATGGCCTAAAACTCCAATCTCCTGCAGTTCCCTCATCGGCGTATAGACATTCATCTGGATTCTGCCGTATATTGTCTGCGAGGACATAACCACAATTAAGCCATTTTTTATCATCTCTTTTAAAGAATCAAATATCTTCTTGTTTTCCCTTGTGTACTCGTCTATCTCCTCGTTTGGCAAATGGCCTAGGCCAGTTCCCTCAATAACCAATCCATCAAAGTTTTTGTAAGCCAAAAACTCCTCTGCAAACATGTTTGTATGTGTTTTTATCAGGCCAACCTTTATTTTTTCGTTTATTAGTTTTAGTTTTAATTTTCTTTTGTCTTTTTTATTATAGTTTTTGTTTATGAATGAGATATTCTTTTCATTAAAATTTACCCTTGCAATTGGTGTTGTATTAATAGCCCTAAAAGCATCTCTTCTTGAGGTATGCATTTTTCTTGTTTTCAAAGCAGGCAAAATAAGGCATGACTCATCACTCAAATTTTCATGCATGCATATTGCAACATCTGCAAAATCAGAATTAGCAATAAAATAGCAGGCAGATATTAAATTTAGGCCAGCATCACTTGAGCCCCTATCAGAGCTTCTCTGCGAGCCAACCAAGATAACAGGAACAGATAAATCCTCAAGAATAAATGACAAAGCAGCGCTTGAATAATGCATTGTGTCTGTTCCATGGGTTATTATTATACCTTCTGTTCCAGACTTTATTTCCTTTTCAATCTCTTTGGCCATAAGGTTGTAATGCACAAACCTCATCATCTCAGACTGCATGCTTGCTATCTTCCTTGATTTTATGTTTGCTATTTTTGTCAGCTCAGGAAACATGCCAATAATCTCTCCTGGAGAGAATTTTGCAATTACGCCGCCGGTTTTATAATCAACTTTTGAGGCAATTGTCCCGCCAGTATGCAGTATGGAAATTGTTGGAAGCTTTTTATCAGGCTTTATTTCAGCTGTTTTCTGCTTTTTTTCAGAATATGCTTTAACCAGTTTAATTTCCTTAACATCCTTCTTGTCAATGCCAATATTATAGCCGCTCTCAAGCTTCAGAATAACAACATCATTTTCACTCTCTGGCACAGGCATAAGAATTCCATTTAACTTCTTATCTTTTGTCTCAACAACAACAGTATCTCCGGTTTTAGCTTGCATAAAAAGAAATTAGGGTATTTATTATATAAATGTTTTTATATTGTTAACTAGCCACAAAACACAAAATATAAAAACTAGTTCTTTTATTACATTAAAAAAAGATGGAGCCAAAAAATTTTCTGTTTGTATCAATCGATGGACTTATTGGAGATATTGTATGGCAGATTTCTAAGGAAGGCCATAATGTAAAATATTCTGTTGATTCAAAAGAGGACAAAGAGGTTGCTGACGGATTTGTTGAAAAAACAGATAACTGGGAGAAGGAGGTTGACTGGGCTGATATCATAGTTTTTGATGATGTTCTTGGGCAGGGCACAAAAGCCCAGAAGCTTAGAGAGCAGGGTAAACTTGTTATAGGGGGGACACCTTACACAGACAGGCTTGAGGACGACAGGGCATTTGGCCAGGAAGAGCTGAAGAAATTTGGAGTTCCTATAATCCCATACAGGGACTTTACATCATTTGAGGAGGCGATAACCTTTGTCAGGGAAAATCCATGCAAATATGTTATAAAGCCAAGCGGTGAGGCGCAGAACATAAAGGGGCTTTTGTTCATAGGCGAGGAGGATGACGGCAGAGATGTAATACAGGTACTTAATGACTACAACAAGGCATGGGCAAAGAAAATTTCCTTATTCCAGCTTCAGAAGAGAATATCAGGAGTTGAGGTTGCAGTCGGAGCTTTCTTCAATGGCAAGGAATTCCTTTATCCAATAAATGTTAATTTTGAGCACAAGAAGCTCTTTCCAGGTGACCTTGGCCCATCAACAGGTGAGATGGGGACTTCAATGTTCTGGAGTGGGCCAAACAAGATATTCAACTCAACACTGAAGAAATTCGAGTCAAAGCTTGCAGAGGAGCATTATGTTGGTTACATTGATATAAACTGCATTGTCAACAGCCACGGAATTTACCCTCTTGAGTGGACTGCGCGCTTCGGCTACCCAACAATATGCATACAGCAGGAAGGAATGATAACTCCTATAGGTGAGTTTTTTTATAACCTTGCAAGCGGGAACAAAATAAATTTCAAGATAAAGAACGGATTCCAGATTGGAGTAAGAATTGTTGTGCCTCCTTTTCCATTCAAGGATCCTGAGACATTTAATGTCAAGTCAAAGGATTCTGTTATTTTCTTCAAAAAACCAGTAGAGGGAGTTCACATAGAGGATGTAAAAAAAATAAACAGCGAGTGGCTTGTTACAGGAACATCAGGGGTTGTCCTTATTGTCTGCGGAACAGGGCAGACAATGAAGCAGGCGCAAAACCAAGTATACGGCCGCATAAAGAACATTCTGATACCGCATATGTATTACAGGACAGATATAGGTGACCGCTGGTTTGACGACGGAGACAAATTAAACACCTGGGGCTATCTAAGAGAAGTTTGAGTTATGAAACTATCAATAATTTCTTTTGCCTCTTCTATTTTACTGTATGAAGCTATTTTTACTCCTGGCGCCCCTGCTATCATTGCTGAAACTCTTTTTAGTTCTTTTGGCCTGTATATGCACAAAATCCTTTTGTTCATTTCAATTGCTGTTCTTATCTCATAGCCTACTCCAAGGGATGGCCTTGTAACCTCTGCAATAAAAACATCACACCCAATAATCCACTCAAGATCCCAGTCGTGTATGCATTTATCAGTAAAATTTATCTCTCCTTGAGATAGATTATCATCTCCAACATGCTCTGTGAGAACCTCACCATATTTTTTAAGATACTCAATAAGCTGTTTGTAAATCTCAGAATCCTGCCTTCCGCCCCTTATGGAGCCGGCAAAGTAAATCTTCATGCTTTCTTAATTAAGCTAAATAAATATAAATCTTTCCATTGTGCTATTGAGAGATAAGATTATTCCTTGGCTAGACATCTTATAACAGAAAAAAACAGATAATTGTTCAATCTTTCTTGTTTAGATAATCCCTTATTAACCTGACTTTTTTGTCTCTTCCCATTTCAGAATATGCCTCTGCTTCTGACTCTAATGCAAGGCATGGAACAGATATGTCCATTAGCTTCACCAAAACAATATTTCCCTTATTAATCATACTCATATAAAGGTCATTATCATATTCTCCCATAATATGCACTACAACATCATTAATCTTTAGTTTTAGTTCATAATATTCAGGATAACCTTCTTTGAAATATGGTTTTTTAGAAGCTGGCTGAGTAATACAATCTTTAAATTCTTCACTTATAATTTTAAGGCCGGATATACTAATTATTAAGTCAAGGTCATTTGGCGTAATATTAATTCCCTGCAGATTAAGGCTTGCACTACCTACAAAAGCAAATTTTATATTTTGGTCTTTAAGTTTGTTGCAAATAAGTTTTATTACATCCTTAAAATTTTCAGTTAGCATATTTTTCAGGTTAAATAGTTTATTAATAAATATATTGAAAAAATAAACAAAAAAATTTACTGTGCCACACCAAAAACAGACTTTACCTTGTCAATGAATGGCTGTGTTTCTAACTGCTTGTTTTCAAGAACCCATTTGTACAGCAATGGAGACACTATTGCTGCCAAGACAATGTTTCCTGCTAGATGGTATAATGTGAATGGTATCTGTCCCATGAGAGTCAGCATAAATGACTGCTTAAAGAAAAGCATTCCTGTTCCAATTCCTGTTATTGCATCATAGATTAAAGTTCCTA
>JAHIFA010000124.1 GCA_018901315.1 Nanobdellota archaeon
CCACACAGCTGGTTACGCCCAGCTGGCATGCAAAGGCGGGCATTGCTTAACAGCAAGCCCACCGAGCTCGCTCTGCTCGCCTTACCAATCATCCGAAAACCATCTACATAGCTTCCTTGCATCAACAATCCAAAACCACCCGCACAGCTTCTTGCTAAGCTGGCACGCAGGAGCGACGTTTTTTGCTTCGCAAAAAAGTCCCTCAAGCTCGCTCTGCTCGCCTTACCAATCATCCGAAAACCGTCCGCAAACCCTCCACCAATCCCACAAGACGTCCACAAATCCCGAAGGCCATTCGGCCACATATCTGCCACATATATGTCACATACCGGCCACATAACCTGCAACCCAAGGCCACATAGGCCGTCTCTACTATCAAAATACCTAACTCCCAGGCCTTCCCTCCTTTCTTGGCCAATCTTAAGGCCCCTTTCAAAACTTTTCTCAAGGTCTATCTTAAATTCCTCTTTTTCCATTTTCATTCCTCTCAATTCCTTTGAAATTTTCATCACCCAACTTTCCTGAAATTTTGGTTACTCAAACCATATAAAGTCTGCATCATTTATTCCACCACTTAATTTTTTTATTCCCATTTACCTATAACCTCCCAATACCCGCCTTTTGCAGGACCAATTCTTTTCAATAATTTTTTTTGTTTTAACCTTGCAATATTCCATTCAACACCCCTTATTGTAAGCCCTGTTTTTACAGAGAGCTCTTCCCGTGTTATTTTAGGATTCTCATTAATTAAAGCAAGAATTTTCCCCACAGTTTTCCCCACAGTTTTCCCCACAGTTTTTATTGCTCTTGTAAAAGTGACTGTAAAAAAGTTTGTAAACTCAAATTTTGGCAGAGGCAATCCTGCCCCTTTCATTGCTCTTCTCATCCTGCCAATACCAGAACCAACTTTCTCAACCAGATCAACTCTTTTGAATAAGCTGAACAATAAAGGGTTTCTGGAAAAACTCTTCTTCCCAAATTCATCTTTCTTAATAGCAGAGACCAACCCTCCAGGATTGGTGATTTCTACCCTATTGTCATATATTTCTACCAGTACATTAGCACCTTTCTCAAGATAGTCTCTATGTGCTAATGCATTTACCAAAGCCTCTTTTAATGCATCTTCAGGAACCTCCAAAATTTCTTTTCTTGGTCCAAAACCTTTAATCTCATAACTTAATCTTAAGTTTCTATATAAGAACTCCACTGCATTCTGATAATTTGAATAACTATCAGCTGCAAAGTCTTTCTTATCAATTATAAACACCTTATCCTTGCCTTTATATAAAACACAAGTGACAATAGCTTGAGGAATAAATTCTTCTACCCTTTGGCAGAAAAACAAAACTCCAGCATTCCTAAACTCTCCTTTGTCATTTAAAACTCCTAAATTCTTTAGGATATCCTTTTTCGGGAGAACTTTACTGATTTTTGCTTTTTCTAAAAAGAAATTAAACTTATTTTCATCAAACCCATTCTTGAAAGAGAAATTCTTATGTACCATTTCATCAAATAGGATTTTACCTTCCTTGTTGAAAAATTCTCTAATTTCATCTCTTGTCATCTTTTGAGAATTAGCACCCTGCCTAAAATAAAACCCAAATGAGCATTTATGGAGCTTATTATCTGATTCCTTTACTTCAATAATTACAATGTTATCAAAACTGCTGACTGAGACTTCTATCTTGGGGTCGCAATTATGCGCCATATTAATAATTCTTGATTTTAGCTTGTTAGTTAGTTTGCACCCAGATATCCTATTTTTATCATCGACCCCTAAAAATATTCTTCCGCCTATTGCATTTGCAAAGGCAACAATTTCTTTAGCCAAAGACTTGTCAAAAGATTCTTTAAACTCAATATACTGCCCCTCACCTTGCTGCAAAATAAATTCCAATTCTTTCTTATTCATCTCATTTCACCTTTTTTCCCTTTAAGCTGTCCAGCAAACCTTTTTCCATAATTTTGTTAAACCCTTTGCTTGTAAAATACCTGTTTGCCTTAATATCAAGCCAGTACTTTTTTCTATCCCCTTCCTTAATTTTCTCATTCCTAAGCATAATCAAATTCGGGTTAAATTCATAATAATTGTTTTCATCAAACCAGGCGCACCTGAAGTTACGGGGCCATATTCCAGTCCTGACACTCAAGGCAAGCGCATAAAAAAACAGCTGTGCAATCGGCTTTTCATGAAGAGCATCTGATTTATAATCCAAAACATAAATCATTCCATACCTTGCCTGTATAATATCAATATGCCCTGTTATAGCTGAATCAATGCCGGAAAATAATTTCATTCCTGAAAATTCAGATGGCTTAAGCCAGACAGGAACCTCAACAGCTATTGTTGCTGTGTCATTTGCAAGCATTAATTCCTGAATCTTTTCATGCCTCTTTTTATTGTCTTTCACCCCTGACAAAGCAAGTTTTGCAAGCCCGCACGCATTGTTCTTTCCCTTATAAACTTTCATTCCCTTAACATTGATTTTATTAATTCTAATCTGTGAACCCCTTGCATCCCCTTTATTGAAAAGCTCTTCAGGGCATTCCTTAGCCACATTCTCTAAATATTTTGCAAGCCCTGAAAAATACTTATTGACAAAGAGCTCAATCTTTTTCCTGTGATACATAAACCTATAGACCTGCTTATGCTCAAATCTATGCAGGAAAACAGGGCTTTTTCCTTTGCCAATATCCTTCCTTATCCTGTGATAAGAGCAAATAGCATCATAATCCTTAAGCCAACTGCTAATAATCCTTGCATATATCTTCTCACCAAATTGGGAATTCACGCTTTTTGCTGCCTGCTCAAGGGTTTTTCCAAGGTTATACTGCGTTATTGCCTCTAGGATAACATTTGGCCTGTAGCTTCTTCCCTCCATGGGTGCATCTGTGAAATACCTGCCGCAGTTATTGCATTTGTACTGCTGCAGTGTTTTTTTCTTTCTTTTCCTAATGCCTTTTTTTATTATGCAGCTGCTTCCGCAGTATTTGCATTTCATTTATTCCACCTTGTTTATTTTCTTGTTCA
>JAHIFA010000125.1 GCA_018901315.1 Nanobdellota archaeon
CAAGAGATATAGCCATTTGATTATATGAAAAAAGAAGATAGTGTTGTTTATATATCTTTCGCTTTTAAAATGGCAATACAAGGCTTGTAATGCCAGAATTCAAGGGTTTCAGCAGGTTTCAATTTTTCCTTAATTAATATTGCTTTAAATATATTAATATACACTTTAGTATATTTTTACATTATTCATAAAATCTTTAATAAGTTAATGCAATCTTTATAATAAACAACCAACAAAATCATAAAGGCTTAGTTCCTATATTTTCATTAAACATAAGTAAATATCCATCTGGATCCATTACTAAAAAACCTTTCATACCAATTAATTCACCTTCTTTTCTAAACCAGTACTCTTTAGGTTCTACTTTAATTGGATAATTGTTTTTATTAAGATTATCTAATATTGGTTGAATTTTATCAACTTCAAATTGAAAATGAATACCCCTCCCTCTTGGATATTCTAATTTTTCTGTAAACCAAGGTGAATCTTTCTCATCATTACCTTGATCTATCATTATTTGACTTCCCTGAAAAGAAAGATATGCAAAATTACATTCTTCTCTTTGATATTCAGTTTTGAAACCTAAAATTTCAGTATAAAATTTTAAACTTTTTTCAAAATTTGAAACACTTAATTCAGGGATTAATTTATTGAACTTCATTTTAAAATATAAATAATATTCAATTCTATATAAATTTTGCTGAGTTCTTCTAAATTAAGATTTTTCTTGATTTCACATAACTAAGCGATTGTTATTATCTATTTCTTAACAAACTCTGTTGCCTTGATTATGTACTGGCCAGTGCATTCGTTCTCCATTTTTATCTCAAAATCTTTTATTTCAATCTTCTTCTTGAACAATGGGCAGTCCAGAACAAATGTCTCATATTCTCCCCCTTCTCCAGCAATATGAATCTTGTTTTTTTCATGCAATTTTTTTAAATCAGTAATGCAATTATTATCAATTTTTCTTCCAAGCCAGCTCTTGTTTAAGCCGTCTGCTGCAATGCCTGTTATTATAATCTTAAATTTTGCATCAATTAAATCCTTAAGATACTGCTCTTCATCCATGCCCCATAAAGGGGTGATTGAAATTAAGTCAAGCTCATCACAAAGTTTTTTTATCCTGCTTGACTGGTATTTTGAGGCCAATGCTCCTGAAACAAGTCCTTGAATTTTATATCTTTTTTTTGCTATTGCCATGGCTTTTTTTAGGTCTTCAAGCTCTTTTTCCTTAACACCGGAAGAATTCATATAAATTATAGGAATCTCTAATGCCTCTGCCTGAACCCTTGTTAAATCAATATTTGGTATGTGGAACATATAAGAATCAGCTCTTTTTGATTTTATTGTGATTAAGCAAACAGGCTTATGCCCTTCCTGCAGTGCCTTGTATAATGCAAAAGCACTGTCCTTGCCACCAGAAAATAAACCTGCAATCTTCATTTGATTAATTACTTTCCTTCTTCCCCTTTTATTTTCTCTATGCTTAACCTGCCTTCATCAGCCCTGATAACCAGCTCATCTTTTTCATCAAATTTGGTTATTTTTGTAATTAGTTCTGGCAGGAGAATTCTATTGCCCCTAAAGTCTATATTTGTTATTATTTCTTTTATTTCATCTGTTGTGGCTTTTATTCCAAGGTCCGCAAATATTTTGGATGCATCTTTGACCTTGCCCTTGTCCTTAACTTCCTTTGCTTTTTTATATAAGAACTTAGCAATAATATCTGCAACATCTATTCTTGTGTATTTTGTTACACCCTGCAATCCAGGTGAGAGATTTGCCTCTATAACCAATGGGCCAAGACTTGTTTCAAGTATATCAACTGCGCATATATCTGCTTTAAGTGCTTTTGCTGTTTTTACAGCAACTTTTTTTGTTTTTTCATCTAGAATGCATTTTACACCAACACCACCCATATGGATATTGGCTCTTTTTTCTCCCTTGGTTGCCTTTCTCTGGTAGCTGGCAACAACCCTGTCACCAACAACCATTGCCCTTGTATCTGTGCTGTTTGTCTCTATATACTCTTGTATAACGACCTTGATTTTTAATGATCCTATTGCATCAAGTATAGAGCTTGCAGCTGGGAAGGAATCAGCAAACATAACACCTTTTCCTCCTGTGCCCTTGGGAAACTTCATAATAATAGGATAATTAACCTTTCTCAATATCTTTCTTGCTGCATTAATTGTTGGAGCAAGGTAAGAATCAGGCATGGGAATCTTATGTTTCTGCAAAACCAATTGCGTAAGGAATTTATCATGGACAATATCAAATGATTCAGGGGCTATTGGCATATATGTTTTATCAAATAAAGCAGAGGTTATTGCTGTTAGGGTTAGTGCATACCTAAAAGAGCCCCTTGAATAAATGCAATCATATTTTTCAAATGGCTTTCCATTATATAAAATCTCTATTTGATTTTTTAATGAACGCACATCAATTTCCTTAATATTTATGCTGTCAACCCTGTCAAAATATTTCTGCATGGCTTTTACTATCCATTTTGAACTCTCACTTTCCAGGCTTATTATTGCTGCTTTCATTATATATTATTCACTACAATTGGTTTTTTATGTAATTTTTTTAAGGGGTCTATTAAAAACTTTTCCTTGCGAATGATGTTTCTTCCTATTAATATTTTATATTTCATATGGGATCTGTCTGCAAGAGTAAAATTTGATATAATTTTTTTACCTGCAAGCATTATAGTAACTTCTATAATTGGTCTTAAGCCAACTCCGCTAGAAGATTTTATTACTCTTGTTTTGAGTATTTTAGAATGTGATAATTCAACAGCAAGCTGCATGTCCAATGAGCTTGTTCTGGCGCCAGTATCAATCCTTGCAATAAATTCTTTTTTCTTGTCTCCTAAGGTAAGAAATACCGACTCTCTGCATCCAATAATAACTCTTTTTTTAATTATCATATATTTAATCTCCTTTTAATAATTTTATAAAAAATGGGCTCGGAGGGCCTTTCGACCTGATTGCGAGCTAAGGGGGTTTGGCTTTTAAGCCAAGACCCTCTATGCGTGCCAGCTTAGCAAGAAGCTGCGCGTAACCATTTGTTCGAACCCCCGACCTATCGGTTAAGAGCCGATTGCTACTATTGCCCAAAATATGTTTTAAGGCATATTTTCCAGGCTGAGCTACGAGCCCAATAGTTTTAAAGGAATATTAGATGATTTAAAAATTTTTGCTTTAAAATTACTACATCATCTTAAGAGTACCTGTTACATCATCTATCTTTTTTTCTTCATCAGGGCCAATTGCAAGGCAGGTTATTGTGCCTGGTTTGATAGCTGTCCTTCCGGCATCTGTTATTAATGCTGTTTTTAGATTATTATCTTTTGCAATTTCTTTGTACTTGAAAAGCTCTTCCTTGTTTTTTACTTTCAGGACAACCTTCTTCATTCCTTTAATACGCCACTTTTTGACAATATCCTTGTCTGACCTGAGAGCAGCCTCAAGAGACGCATGGGCTACCTGTACTGCCATCTTTCCTTTATCTAGTTTTAGGTCTTCTCTTACAAGAATAACCTGTTTGTATTCCATGGCTTTAAATTAATATTAATTGTTTTTATAGTTTTGCATTTTAACAATATTTAAATAATTCAATAAATAACCTGTTTGCATGAAAATAATTAAAATACCTTTTTCAGCAGGAGGGCTTGGAAAGACATCTGGAACAGAGCTTGCCCCTGACAAGATTATTTATGAGCTTAAACAGATTTTCTTGAATGAGCAGGGTGTTAAGCCGGAATTCACTGTGGAATCTGTTAAGGTAAATAACTCAAATATAACAGAGACAAATGAAAATATCTATAACCATATAATGCAGAATGATGAAATGCCTATGATAATTGGTGGTGACCATTCAATAACCTATGCATGCTTTAAGGCTTTTTCAAAGCAGTTTGATAATCCAGGCATTGTTGTTTTTGATGCACACCCTGACTGCGAAAATAATTTCAGTCCGCCTACGCATGAGGACTTCATAAGGGTTCTTATCGAAGAGAATCATGTAAAAAGGGGAAATGTTATCCTGGTTGGCCTGAGAAGCTGGCACAAAAATGAATATGATTATCTGAAACAGAATAAAATCAAATTTTTTTCAATGAAAGAGATAGCTAACGAAGGGATAAAAGAGGTTTCAGAGGCTGTGATGTCTGCTGCACTTCAGTTTGGCTCACTATATGTTTCTGTTGATATTGATGTGTTGGATCCTGCTTTTGCGCCCGGGACTGGGTATTTAGAGCCTGCAGGATTAAGTTCAAGGGAATTAATCTTTTTTCTGCAAAGATTAATTAATTTAAAGAATTTAAAAGCTGTTGATTTAGTGGAAGTGAATCCTAAACTCGATATGAACAGTTTAACAAGCAAAACAGGCGCAAAAATCATTTCTGAGCTCTTTAAAAAGATTTTATAAGTTTTGTTTTTAAAGCCCTATTAGTTAAGTTTATAAAGGAAGTTGTATTTCTCGACAGGCAAGTGATACTATATGGGAAGAATAAAGACTAAACTGGTAAAAAGAGCAACTAATAAATTAGTAGACAAACATAGGCAGGACTTTAAGCAAAATTTTGAAGAGAACAAGAAATTAGTCAGCAGGTTTGCAGACATTAGCTCAACTAAGATAAGGAATGTTGTTGCAGGCTATGTAACAAGGCTGATGAATGCTAAAAAAGACATTTGATTTTCATCGTTTCAATGATACGGAGGGACTAAAATGGCAGAAGACAACACAATTTTTATTGGAGAGAAGCCTTTTATGAACTATGTGACTGCTGTTGTGATGCAGTTTACAACAAAGAATGCAAGTGATATATTTATCAAGGCTCGCGGAAAGTTCATTTCAAGGGCTGTAGATGTTGCAGAGGTTTCATCAAAAAGGTTTTTGAATGGGCAGGCAAGTGTTGGTGACATAAAGATTGACTCAGAGGAGTTCACAAACAAGGAAGGCAGGCAGGTCAGGGTTTCAACAATTGAGATAACACTTAAAAGAAAATAATTTTTTATTTTATTAAGGTGGTTTTATGATTAAAAAATTAATTGATAAACTAAAGCATACAATTCATGAGCATATTAGATTAAGGAACAAGAGAATGGGCTCCTATATCTGGGTTGGAGAAGGAAAGAATCCTTTCCGATAGATTTCTTTTTAACAAGTTTTTTAAATATAATAGTTTTATTTAGTTCTATGGGCCTGTAGCATAACCTGGATACTGGCTTGCTTAAGCTTGCTAGAGAGTGCAACCGGCTTCGGACCGGTTAATCAGGGTTCGAATCCCTGCAGGCTCATGATTATTAACATTTCTAATAAAAAGATTTATATAGTTGTTCTTAGATTAATTAAAAAGGGGTAAAACAATGTTTACTGATGATCTTAGAAAAAAAACAG
>JAHIFA010000126.1 GCA_018901315.1 Nanobdellota archaeon
AACATCATATTTTTTATTTTTATCAATTGCAAAGAGCAGCGGCATAGGTATTGTTGTCTCATAACTTGAGCCGCGCTTGTAAAGCTTTCTTATTATCTCATGCATTTTATACTTATTTTTTTACTTATTTTAATTAATCTTATTATACTTATAATTATACTTATATATAAATGTTTTGGTTTTGACAGAAATAGAAAATTATTTTTTTGGCCGGATAATCTCGTTTACAGCCAGGATAAACAATCCTGCTGTCCAGCTAAACCTGTTCTCGCTCTGGTAAATCCATGTTTTTATTCTTTTTCCCCTGCTGTTGTAGATTTCAGAGGTTGTGTTGTGTTTGCATATCAGCCGGGCAATTCTTTTAAGAACCTTCTCTGATTCTTTTTTCATGCCTAACTTATTCTTTGCAATAGCGTCAAAGCAGCCAATCCAGGGCCATGAATAGCCATTATGATATTTTAGGAGTCCTCCAAGAATATTAAGAACAGATGACTTATACCAAGGATATGATGGATAGTTTGTTATCATAGGAACAAGGTCAAGCTTGTTTTTCATTATGAACTGCTGTATTTTCATCCCCTTTTTTCTGTCTGCAATATCCCATACAATTGCCAGAACATTGCCTGTTGATGAAAAATAATTTTGTCTTTTGCGGTCAATCCAGTCTATATAATAATCCCCGTTCCAGAACTCTTTGTTAATATTTTTCTTAACCTTTTCTGCCATCTTAGAGTATCCTCTGCTGTCATCCATTTTTTTGAGCATTGCTGCCATTTTGCTAAAGTCTACTAAGGCCTTGAAATAGCAGGCGTTTGTAAACATTACCTCTCCCTGCTTCAGGGCAGATTCTGCCCAGTTAGCACCAAAGCCTTCATCTATAAGATAATTATTGTCTTTGTCCTGCTTTGATATCCATACCATTGCTTTTAGAATTTTGTTATAATTATCCTCTAAAAATTTTTTGTCTTTGCTTTGCATAACATAATCATGGCATGCTATTATGAAGATAATGTTCTGGGTTACAGAAGGGGATATAAAATAACTTCCATGATAGACAGGAAACAAAAGTTTCCACCTTAATTTCAGTCCAATCATATTTAAGTAATATAAAGGGTTTGATATTCTCTTTGGCAGGATGCCGTCCTTGCGCTGATATTTTAAATAAAGCAATAAATTCTTTTTCACTATTTCAAAATCCTTTAACCTGTTTGCGCCAAACGATGCAAAGAATGAGTCCCATGACCAGTAGGTTAGTCGAAGGTTGCCTGTTATAATTCCAAGCGGGTAATAGTTCTTTCTCAAGTCTCCTACTGCTATTTCATAGGCCTTATCAATAATGAACATGTTTATCATATTATGTAATCGTTATAAAAACCTGTTGGTTTTTTGGCTTTTTTACCGCAAAGTTTAAAAAGGGCAGCATAATTTCATGAAATTACTGCCTAATATTATTGAGCAGAAAAAATTTAGTAGAGGAATTAAAAAATGGAAGGAAAAGTAAAGTGGTTTAATAGTAGGAAAGGATTTGGCTTTGTAGAAGGTGAAGATGGACAGGATTATTTTATCCATCACAGTGCATTGGAACAAGGAGTATTTTTGCGTGAGAATGATGCTGTAACCTTTGAAGCTGCTGAAACAGATAAAGGAAAGCAAGCCCAAAAGGTTGTTTTAAAGGGAAGCAAAAGTTCAGCTCCAAAAGGGCGAAAGGCCCCTAAGGAAGAGCCTACTGAAGAAGAACCAGATAAAGAAGATATAGACAGTGAAGATTTCTGAATTGAAACTGCATAAAAAAATAGCATAATTCTTGAAAAGAATTTTGTTTTTGAAATTTTTTTCTTTTATTTTATTTATAATTTTTAGTAAACTTTTTATATCAACTCTTTATCTTTGATTATTAAGCGCTGGTGGTCTAACGGCTATGACTGCGGCCTTCCAAGCCGTATATCCGGGTTCGAATCCCGGCCTGCGCAGTTTTAACTTTTAGAAACAGGTTTTAAAGTCTCTGGCCTTGTATAATATGAATAAACTTTTTCTTCAACCAGAAAGAAGATATTATCTTTTCTTAAATCCTTTAAAAAGAAAACTATTTAAGCAACCTCGCCATTAAAAGAGAGCTTATCACCAGCATAAAAGAGTGAGAATATGAACCAAATAAGAATCTGTGAGAGATGCAAGGCAGCTTTTCCTTTAGACAAAATCAGGTTGTTCCATTACACCAAAGAGAAAGATATGCTTGTCTGTGAGGATTGTTGCAAATTCTTAAAAAATATGGATAAAAGGATAATACCTTCCCCTAAAACAGATACAAAAACTAAAATAAAAGCAGAACCAAAACCATTCTATAAAACAAAGTACTGTTCTCGCTGTGAATACGCATTCAAGGTTGATATAAACAAAGTAGATGTTTTACGTTGCCCTTACTGTGGTAAAACAGACAGAATATGCGAAAAAGCTGAATAAATAAGGGGAGAGAATGTTATACATCCATAAGTTTCCAGACTTAAACGGGAAATCAGCTGAGATAGAAAGTGTTCTTATCATAAGGGACATAAAAAAGAATATAAATCTCCCTTTTTCTAAACAAAACTTAGAGGAATACATTATAGATTACCTCATATCCAAATCAGAGATAGAGATTATTGAAAATAAACTGCCTTTAGTTGAACCAACAATAAATATGGTTAAGGAATTATTAAACCAAAAAGATTCTATCCATGAGCCTATAAACCTGCAGAGAACTATCCAGATATTAAAAACTATTCCTGTTCCTCTTCTTAACAACATCACTTATCTTAAAGATATACATCTATGGCAAAACGAATATCTAAAGCAAGCTGCAGAGCTACTAAATATGATACCTAAGCTGAATACAAAAGAAGAAAGAAATGATGTTAATGAAAAAATAAACAAAATATTTGAAAAAATTCTGCGCAATAAAGAGATGTGTTTTAATGGTGAGGATATTATCCATGAAGGGCATACTTCTAATTTAGGAGCATTAAGCGAAAGCCTTGCAAACGGTTTCTTATTCCACACAACCCTAGAAGAAGAGCTGAAAAAACTGGACTTTAATAGTATCAAACTAAGAATTCCTCTTGAAAAACTGAAAGAAGCAGGAGATATTGAAAAAAATGTTCTGGAGATAAGAAATATAGTCGAGCAAACTTACAATATCAACATGAGAATGATTAACTATGCGGTAATATTATACTCCTGCATAAAGCTAATGCTGAGCAAACAATAAATTTCAAAAACTTTATATAATCCCTCTTTATTCATTATGATTATGTTCGATGTTGAAAAGATAACAAAAGCTTCAAAGCTTGCAAAAGAGCTTGTAGAAAAAGGGCTTGCAAAAGATATAAATGAAGCGCTTGAGATGGCGCAAGGCATGTCCAATTTTAAGGATGAATATAATGTTCTTCATTCTCAAAAAATAGAAGAAACAGAAAAACAAGGAGAGAATGAACTAAAAAACCATATCGAGAGATTAAAGCAAAGAATCAATAAGATGGAGCTCTTTGTTAATGACTATACATCAAAAAACGAGGAAAATATTAAAAATATTAATGCACATCTTGAAAGAATGTTTAATGCTTTAGAGCATTTAAAGAAAGCGCCTTACTCAGAAAAAAAATCAGAGCAACCAGAGCAAAAAACCTCTGAGCAGAGCAAAGAAAAAGATGAATTCCCTCAAAAACCAAAAAATAGAGACGAAATTGACAAAAACATCTATGACGTTAACAAAATCTTTGACAACAGCCACTCCAGACTAATGAACAGGCTTAAAAAATAGGTTTTTGTATTTAATAATAATTAAAGCTAATGACCTGTAATTCTAAGTAAGACTTTTGAACTCCTTTATGTAAAGGTGTATTATTTTTATGCAACAGGTATAAAACCCTCCATCATTGTGCTTGCAATCAGGTTAAACAACAAGGTAACAACAAAGGCAATAAAAACATAAAGAATTGTGCTTTTTAGCATGTTCTGGCCTATAAGATACTGCTCATTAAGTGTGTCAGAGCCGTTTTCAATTCCATTTGCCAGTATTGTCAGGATATATACCATCTGAATAACATATATTCCGACAATTATCTGAAAATAATAGGTTGGCATTCCATCGCCAAACATTCCCATCATCCCTGTAGAAGTTCCAACCCCTCCACCAGATTCTGCCTGAAGGTTCTGCATCTGGGTTCCAAGTTTTCCAAGTATTGTAGTGACCATAGATGTTATTCCAACAACAACTCCTGCTATTGCAGGCGCAATAAATGATATCTGTGATTTCATTGATGAAATAACATCTGCAAGCAAATCCCTTAATCTTTCATTAACCCTATGAATTTCTTTTATATAGCGTGAGACATTTACAAGTGCCTGGGCTGCAATTAGTGGCCCTTTCTTAATGCTCTGCAATAACACTTTCATTGAGCTCTGGATAATGTTTGATGGAAAATATAGTATTGCTCCTGATTTTTCATTGAATATAGCTTGTTTGACATTCATGCCAAGCTTGCTTATGTTTATGCTGACTATTTTGAAAAAATTTCCAGACATCGTATCTCTCATAACTTCTGCTACCTTGCCAAATGCAATCTCAGCAGGAATCCCATCACCAAGCCTGTTGCCGAGCTGAAACAGTGCTGAGGCAAATTCATTCTCAAGCTTTTTTGTATTTTCCCTTATTTCAATGAGGTTTTTTGACCTTAGTTTGTAATAAATCCCAATTCCAAGCCCAAAAGCTAATGTTATGCCAAAGCTAAGGATAGCTGCCCCTAAACCAAACGGGCCAACTGTTTTTCCAACCATTTCTCCTTCTGTTAAAACACTGGTGTGGTAATCGAGAAAACTAAAACCAGCTATAGGAGCAGGGTCAACAAAACCCACAAGGGGGAGTATTACTGGAAGCAACCCAATAATAAAAAATATTACTCCGATGAATATACTCAAAAATAATGGGTTTACTCTTAGTTCCGAATTACCTATCTTAATAATAATATTTTTGTATTTCACTAGTTCTGGATTTGACTGCGAGATGTCTGTTTCACCATAACCAGTAGGCCTTTTAGATAATATATTCTTACCCATGTAATAAACACCTATTGGCAATGTTACATTGTAAACAACCGCTATATAATACCATTTAACTGTTCCCATAAAACTAACCATTAATGGAAGGATTACTAATCCAAGGAGGGGCATTATTACTCCAAGCATATGCAATGTTTGTATTGGTGACTGCAGGTTATGGGCATAATGTAGCATCTTTTCATAAGTGCCCTCAAGCATGACATCCAATGCCCTGTCAACCAGGCTTAATCTTCTGTCTTCAGACGGTTCATACAATGATGATTCAATAAGATGAAATGATTCTATAAACTCAATGTTCCATTTTCTCCATGTTTCAAGGTATGCATCCAAAGACTCCTTTATAGATTCATATTTTTCTGTTTCAACATCCCACAAAACCTTTTTCATGTCAAGTGACAAAGGCGGGGCAATGTGCTGTGCAGCAAATGCTATTGCACCCTCAAGGCTGGAAGTATGCCTCATAAATGTGACAACATAGAATATGCACTGAACCATCTGGTTGCTTGCCTTCAAACGCCAGTTATTAGCCAGGAATTCAGGCAGCTTCCTGAAAATAACCATAAGTATAAGTCCTACAACCACAAAATAAAATACAAAGAATAACGATTGAAATATAAAAAAACTGAGAAGGCCTCCAAAGAGCAATATTATAAGGGGAATAAGTATTGCAAAGCTCTCTGCTCCAGAAGGGGTCACATTTAAATGGCATATATCAATAGACTCTTGCAGCAAATCCGCGGTTTTTTTATCTGGTGCAAGCTTCAGTATCTTTTCGCTTGAGTTGCATAATTTTTCATACAATGAGAGCTCTTTTGGAAGAAAATCTTTTTTAAACTCAACATATTCCATTGAGGTTACCTCTTTTGGGACTTCCTCTGGGGGGATATTAAGCTCTTCATTTAATTTTTGCTTGTATTTAGCTAAAATTTTTTTAAGATCCTGGTCTTCTTCCATAAAAATTCCTCAAATTTACTTAACTGGTTTTTTCTTTATCTGTTGTTTAAGCCATTCTTCCCATCCGGAAAGGATTTTCTTGCTGTCCAGAAACCCAATCTCTTCATCTACTTTATCAGAGATTCTATGAAAAATGTCATTTGCATTTATTACAAAATCTGCTTCCAATAGCTCTGGTTTTTTTAGTTTTAATGAATAATCAAGCAGCATCTTTTTAATATTTGCCCTTAGCATTATATTGCCCCATACAGCATCCCAGTCAGATGCCCATTCCTTGACATTTCCGGCAATTGCCTTAAGGACATCTGAATCACCATTTATAACATCCTTGCTTGGCTCAAGCATATCTTTTTTTGGATCATATTTCATAAGGTCAGAGAAGCCGCCTTCAAGCAGGGGATCATTCTCCCAATGCTTTCTTACCTCTGTAATTTGTGTGACACGCCTCCACCTATGCAGGCCGTCAGCGCTCTTTATTGGGTTTGCAATTATTATAATATCTGTTGCTTTAAAAGAGGTTCTTGGAACTTCAAGATCATTGACAACCCTATCATAAACACCATAAGGTGAGTCGCCATGAATTGTTCCTGCAACAACATTTGCAAGAGCACCAACACGCATTGCTTCATATAAAGCAGATGCTTCTACACTTCTAACTTCTCCAACTATAAGGCATGAATCACCCATCCTCAATGTTGTTCTTATTCCTTCATCAGCTGAAACTTCTGTTGTTCCTTTAGTCATGGCAGATGCTACCTTCATTGATTGAATATTATAACCAAGTTTTCTTAGTGAACTTACTGGAAGCTCTAATGTATCTTCTATTGTTATTATTCGGTATTTTCTCATTATCTCTGTCATTACAGCTCCGAGAAGGCTTGTTTTTCCAGCAGACCTTGTTCCTGCAACAAGCATTGTTCTTGATCCGTCAACAATAAAGCTTATCAATCCAGCTGCAAGAGGCGATATCATACGGTTCTTCATAAATAATGGAAGTGTCCATGGCTTGTCCCTATGACGCCTGAATGCATATGCCAAACCAGAAGGATTTAATGGGGCAGATATAACAGCAACTCTTGCCCTTGCTCCAGGTATTATAAGCTCTGTGTCAAGTATTGGGTTTGCCTCATCCAGCGGCCTTCCGGACAGCATTCTTAATTTTGATGCCCATGACTCTGACTCTGTCCTTGTCGGGATAATATTTGTCATGCACTCACCAAAATCCTGATGAACAATAAACATAGGGGTTTGGCCCATTGGGCTGTTTATGGTTACATCCTGAACCTTTTCGTCTTTAAGCAAAACCTCTATTAATCCAAAACCTACAGTATACCTTACCAGGATGTTTGTTAGCTCATCCAGTTCACTTGATTTCATCTTTACATTGTTATGCTCTGCAAGGTCTTCAATTAAATCATGGCCAATGTTGTAAAACACCTGCCTCATGCGCTCTGGATTAACAAACTCTGACTCCTTTGGCTTATACTCTGAGATGATTTTCCTTGCCTGGTCAAGCAAGTCATATTTTTCTTCAGATATCTTGAATTCCGGCGGCAGGATATGGTAAAGATAAAGTATGTTGTCTGGAACATTGAAGATTGTCACCTCATTCTCTCCAAGCATGTAGCTTGCAAGCTCCTCGCCATCTAGGGGGTATGCTGCCATTAGCTTTGTAAACATAAAATCAGGCTTTATTGATGGAGTGAATATCTGCCTATAACATTCCCTGTCCCCTAACCTAAATCCTGCAATATGCGGCCTGGCAAGGGATATCAATCTTGTTTTGTCCAGGAGATCAAAAATATATTTAAGCAGGGAGCTAAACTTTTCTCCGCAGCGGATGCACTCCTCGCTTGCTGCTTTATCAAGGTTTATTTTTTCCCTTCTTAAAAGCCTCTTTATCTCAACATACGCTCCTAATGGATCGCTTTTAAGCATATTGAATATTATATTTTGTATCTGCGTATATCTTGTATTAGAGCATTTTACACAGCCGGCATCTGAGCCAAGATTATGATAATCAAAAAGCTTCTTTTGCTTGGCAAGTTTTTTGTAAATCTTGGCTATTTCTACAAGGATTTGTGTCTGGTCAAAATCATATTCATAGTCTCTTTTTTGAGAAAATATTATCTTTGTAACAGGCCCTGTCTCAACCAGCTTGGTTATTGTACTTGACATGCATTGGGGGTTATCCTCTAAAGAAGGTGAAAAAGAGCAGCCCTCACAGCGTATCTTAAGTGTTATCTCATCACCTTCTCTTATTATTTCATAAGAACAAACTTTTTTTTTATTGAACAAAGGCATTTTATCTGTTTTTTCCCCCCTCTTTTCTTAGAATCTGCAGAGCTATCTCAATAAGGTGCGATTTGTTCCTGTATTTAACATTATCCTTAAGCTGGGAATTAACCCAGTCTGCAAGCTTTTTATCTATTGTTGCACTAATGGGCTGCTTCATGTTTAAAATATATTTTATATTTTTTTAATATATTATATATTTTATAATATAACTCCTATTTAAATGTTATGATTATTTTTGTACTACTTTAATATACTAACATAAGATTTATTATTAAGCTTGGTTTATTTATGTTATAACTGATAAAATCTTAGGAAAAGGTTTAAAGAATGCAACAATCACCTGAAACACCTGACCAATCAACACTAGCTATGTCAAATATTGTTAACAGCCTTAACAGAAGGCTTAGAGTTCTTGAGGAAAGGCATAGCCAGATACAGAGAAAAACAGGGGTCATTGAAGACAATATGCTCAATAATAACAAAAAGCTTTCTGATGATGTAAAAAACATAAGTTTAGAGATAAAAGAGCTAAAAAGGGACATTGGTGAGATTAAAGACAGCATTAAAATGCTTGTTAAAGAGATGCAGTCAAGGGCAAAGAAAGAGGATGTTGATGTAATACAAAAATATCTCGACTTATGGAACCCAACAAATTTTGTAACAAACCGCGAGTTGGACAAGGCAGTTACAAGAATAATCAGTGAGAAATAGAAAGCTTTAAAAAGTTTTTATGAAATAATATAAGCAAGGTGAAATAATGGCCTTATTTGGCTCAAAAAAGATTGAAGAAGTAAGTAATGAACAAGCTGGAAATATTAAATCTCCTGTTGACTTAGTTTTAAACATGAGGGAGCAGGGCCTTTCTAATAACCAGATAATTATAAGTTTGCAAAGAGAAGGGTATCAAACAACTGAAATATTTGATGCAATGAACCAAGCAGACCTTCAAATGGCAAATGGGTCCCCTACAGATGATAGTGGAGCAGCAATGCAAAATCAGATTTATCCTGAAGAGCTCATGGATGAGCCACAGCAGGTTGAGCGGCAGCCATCTTATTCTTATCAGGAGCCAAGTTACAATAATAAAGATGTAACCAAGATAGAAGAGCTTGTAGAGGCAGTTGTTGAAGAGAAATGGGTTGACCTTGTAAAGGATGTCAATAAGATTATTGAATGGAAATCAAAAGTAGAGTCAGATACAGCATCAATAAATCAGGAGATTGAGGATTTGAAAGAAAGCTTTAATGAGCTGCAAAAAAATATAATTGGCAAAATAGATGAGTATGATAAAAATATTACTAAAGTCAGCACTAACATAAAGGCAATGGAAAATGTGTTCCAGAAAGCAATACCCACATTCACAGAAAATATTAATGAGCTGGCAAGAACAGTGGAAAGCCTGAAGAATATTTCTAGGAAAAGAAAAAAATAGGCATCTTTCTTATCACACTTTTGGTATAACTGGAGACATAGATAGGTAATACATTGCATAAGCGCCTATAATCAGTATTAAGGCAAGACCTAAAACCTTTGGATGTGTTAATGTTGCAGTTAATGCAGATTCTCCTTTAGTGCCAACAGATGATGCATTTGCAGCTGTTGTTTCATTAATATCTTGTGTTGTTTGTCCTGCAAAGAATACCTTACCTAACGAAGATAGAATGATTATTAAAATTATTATAAGTATAAAACTCCTTGTTCCTGATTGAGTGCCCATAATGCTTAACACATCTTTTTCTGATGCCCCCATAAACCTATAAATTAAGATTGCAAAGAAGATAAAGAATATAAAGATAAAAAATGTAGGAGTTACAAATTTTATTAGGTCCCTTGTTGAATC
>JAHIFA010000013.1 GCA_018901315.1 Nanobdellota archaeon
CAAACCAAATTAGGGTAATTGTTTTATTGACGAGCTAGTATTTAAACTTTGCTGTTTTTCATGACGGTTATTGACGAAAAAACAAGAAATTAGTATACTAATTTAGTTATTTACTGCTTTTTTTGAAGTTTTCATCGACTGCATTAAAATATTCTCTAACCCTGCTTACTAAAGAAGGTATTAAAGATCCATAAATCTTTTCCTCAAATATTTCACTCATGCTTAAGAATTCTGTAATCCTATAACTAGTATTTATTTTTTCAATTATAAACAAATCCTTTAACCTTCTTAACTGCCTTCTTATGTTTGAGGATGCTATTCCTATAAGAGGTAACCGGTGTTTTTTTCTTGACTTAATAACCTTATCTTTAATCTCTTCTGAGGTTAGTCTCTTTTTTTGATTTTTTGCATTTAAAAGAACGTAAAGAACATCAACTATAACATCCCTGGAATCTCCTGGCTGCAAAAGCCCAATACTTAGGCATAACTTTCTGATGATATCTCTTCTTGTCTCTTTGTGAGGCCTTTCATAGCGTCTTAATGTTATCTCTGAAAGAGGAATGTCTTTTGATATTTTTTTCATGATTAAATAGTTTAATAATAAACTTGTATTTATAACTTTTGTTTAAAAAATCCAAGAATTTATTTTAGTATATAGTTACACTTCAAGCAGACATGTGCTCCAAGTTTTTCATCAAACCTTGTGTTCATACCATAATCTAATACAGTCCCGCACTTCGGGCACTTCGGCTCTAAAAAGTCCATAGATTCAAACAGATTAAGATTTTCCACCCAGAACCCCCTTACAGTTAATATCTTAGAATCTATTCTATATAAACCTTTCTAATTTTTGTTTTTAGAAACGCAAAATTTAAATGCAACAACCTTTTAACTTCTGGAATATGGGAGATAATGAGATAGTTAAAAAAATTAAAGAGCCCACAAGCTTAAGTTACATAGATGAAGAAAAAGGGTTCCAGCTAAATATACAATCTATTGATAATATATTTGAGCATATAAGCCCTGAATTTGAGTTAATAAAAACACATGAATTAAAAGGGAGCAATTATGTTTGGGAGACATATGCAAACAAGGAAGCATTGGATAAGTATACTCTCTTAAAATAAACAGATACTAAATTCTAACAAATTTACTATAACCCTTAAACTTGCTATAACATTTGCAATCCAGACAGTCCCACACATCACCAAAGAAAATTTTACCAGTTCCTTTTAGATTTTCCATTTTATTATTGACTATAAGTTCAACTTCTCCTGTAAAAACACCATTTTTTTGCTTGAAATGGTTTGCAATAATTTTATCACTTATCCTAATGTTATAATTATCATACAGCTGTTTCTTAAGGCCATATGATTCTAATATATCATTTATCAAATAGGAATCATTCCTGCTTAATATCCTTAAAGTTTTCTCACCATTTCCTAAATACCTATCTATTTTTGAAAGATTTCTCAACTTTACACATTTAATGCTTTTTTTGACAATAGAATAAGGAACCCCTTCTAAAGTAGATATCATTTTCCTAAATTGTTTCTCACTATTTATTTTTAAAAGTTTATTTAATATATATAACATAAAGCTTTCATAGATTTCATAACTCTTTTTTTTGTCCTTCTGATATTCCCTAGCATTTAGTAGTATTTTCCAAAGTGTATGATTTTTGATTAGTGTGCCATCAAAGTCAATAAGAGCATCTACCCTTTCGTCAATTGCCATCATAATTATTTGAAATATGTATCAAGCCTGCTCTGGTCTAGGCTGTTAATTAACTCATCTTTTTCAAATCCCAGAACCTCAAATATCTTTTCAACAGAAGGAATTATCTGGTTATTTATATAATAATCCGAGTCATAATCATCCTGGCTTATTTCTTCTGGAAGTTTAGCCCTATCTCTTATTTTTTCTTTGCTTTTCCCTTTTGTTATGACATATTTTATAAGTGAGCCCGGACCAACAGGAATGCCTCTGTCAATCATCCTCTGGGCTGCTGCAACATGCGGTCCAATAGAATCATATTCCCCTATCTGTTTCTGCAGCTGGGTGTGTATAACAACCTTTTCAATAGGAATTTTTTTATCCCTTAAATCTGTAATAACATTCTTAACATAATTGAATGCCTTTTTTGGATTCCCCTCTTTTAAAATTATGTTTAGAATCTCCCTTTGTGTTTCCTTTGCAATAAAAGACCAATTTCTTCTTATTGTTTCAAATCCCTTGATGATGATATGATTATCTTCTGAAAGCAAGGCATATTTTTTCTTTGCACCATACGCGCCCTCTTTTGCTGATACAAAAATTCCTCTTGGATAAAATCCCTCATACTCAATTTCCATCAGACCAGGAAGATTGGCATTAATTGATTCAACAAACTTTCTTGTCTCATCCATTGTTTTTTTATCTAATATTAAAAATATGGAATCTGTGTCAGAATACAATACCTTGAAGCCGGCATTTTTTGCATCTTCAATAACTTTTTGTATGTAATACCTTCCGTAAGCTGTTATGCTCCTTGCACATTCTATTGAGTACCAGCGAGCTCCAAAAAAACCCATGTAACCATACATGGAATTCCCAATAGTTTTTAATGCATACTGCCTTGCATTAAACAGTTTTAATTTTTTCTTATCAACTCCCTTCATAATTTCCTTGATTCTCATTCTTCTTGTTATAATACCCTCCAAAACTGTTGAGATAAAGCCTTTTTTCTTTGAGCAAAACCAGTATTTATCAAACTCTGGAACATGTTTTTCATCCTCACAGCATTTGCAGTTAAGCGTGTCTGGAGATATATTATGAGAGGTTATTATGCTTGGATACAGGCTCCTGAAGTCAAAAATAGTTATATCTTTATATAAGCCGGGCGTAGGCTTGAAAACAAAAGCTCCGGTGTATGTCTGCTCCCTTCTTTTTTTTATCTCATCATGTGTTGGCTTATTTAGAACAATCTCATTAAGGTTTTTTGCCTGCTTTATCAGATATCCTTCATCGAGTTTTGAGAAACTCATTCTGCTTACATCAGCTATTGGAAGCCCAACTATCTTAACAAGTTCGATAATATTAGGCAGGATTTTCTTACAGAGCATGAATGTCAGTTTTGAATCCTGTAGATTATAGTCGCAGAACTCTTCAAGTTTTTCTGGTTTGTTATCCCATGCCTCAGCGAGATACTCAAGATTTATATCTCTCTTTTTTTCACCCAATATTTCTTCTGCAACAGAGCCCAATGAATAACTGTCTGTTTCAAGTGTTGTGCTCATAACCATTTTTATAAACTTAAATATATCCAAATGGGAAATACCCACAATTTTTGAGGTTGTAATTCCTTTCCTGCTGATTGCTATGGGGCTGTAATCAAGGCCAATATCCAGGTTTATCCTGTATTTTTTTGCTCTTGTCTCAATATACGGGAAATCAAAACCGTCAGAAAAATAGCCAGTTATAATATCCGGCTTGTAAGATTCTATTATTTCCTTAAACCTGTTTAAAAGTTCTGGTTCGCTGCCAACAAATTCTATATAATCTTCTTTTGTCTTAAATTTTTTCCATGTTATTACTTTCCTTAGGCTATCACCATAAAAGCTTACCATTACTATTGGATTTTTTTCTGCATCAATAACAGCTCCTAAAGGATTATATGTTTCTATGTCAAATGCCAGGATTTTTGGGTTTTCTATTACCTCATCAGTTATCTGCTCTACCTTATCTGCTTTCATAACAGAAACCCTTGACCTCTTGTTTATGAATTCACCTTCTGCTTTGCATAATGTTAAGGGTGTTATTTCATTATCTATGAGATACCTTCTTGTAAATTGAATGTCAAACTCATAGGTTTCAACATCAAGATTTTTTATTTCATTTCTTATAATTGGAATATCTCTTGGCAGCTTTGTAAATACCTTTAGTGCAATTACACTCTTTCCAAGCAATTTTTTATTGCAAGGCTCTGTTTTTGTTACTATGCTTATTATTCCATTTTTCTCAACTCTTGTTTTTTCAATTTTTTCCCTTGTTTTTTCAATGTTTGATTTTTTTTGGACAACCAGAAAATATGGCTCAAAGTTATTATCCTGAATGCAGACCTGCTTTCCATCAGTAGTTCTTCCAAACAGATTTATAACTGCCTTGCCCTGCTCTACACTATAGCTTACATCTATTGGATAAAACTGTATTTCTGCCATTTTACTACTATAAGACTGGTTTATATATAAAGCTTATGAAACTATTTTTTCAATAAATATATATAGCCTATATAATAAATCAGAGAAGATGAGACTAAAATTATTCTGCAAGGAATTGATTTTTCCAATTTTAGTTCTGATTTCATTCTTTATATGGAAGCCAATAATAATCTTTATTTTCCCGGGCATTTTAATATTTTACCTTAAGTATTTTAAGAAAATAGGATTGAGTGAGATTATAGTTTATACAATTGGCATATCCCTATCATTCTGGATTTGTGCTTTCTGGATTTTGAGGTTCATAAAAATACCTTTTACAATTTTATTTTATGCTGTTTTTGCAGCTTGTTTTGGCTGTGTTTTATATTGTGCTTATTTTAAGAAAAGTTCTAACATTAAGATAGATTATAAGGAGATTATAATCATTGCAGTCTTCATAATTGTTTTATTGCTGTATGCTTCAATCATGAGGAACCAGATTGTTGCAGCTGGTGCAGATATGTCAATGCACACATATATATCAAGATTAATTTATGAAACAAATGGGTTTCCATTAACATATCAGCCAATCTTGCCGATAAATCATTTTGGAGCCTATAGCACTGGTTTTCAATCCCTATCTGCCTTGATATCTCTCATAAGCAATCTCCCTGTTTACAGAAGCACGCTTTTAATGACTGGCTTTACCTACTTCTTTTTTGTTTTATGCCTTTATGCTTTTTTGAGAATGTTTTACAATAGATGGGTAAGTATCACAGCATCAGTAATCATATCTTTTGCAGGATCCCA
>JAHIFA010000127.1 GCA_018901315.1 Nanobdellota archaeon
GCATATTTTATCAGGTTCCTGCTTTTTATCAAATAAAGTGGCGGCATAGCCAGATATATATATCCCTGTTCTATCAACGGCTTCATATACCTGTAAAAGAATGTCAATAACAGGCATGCAATATGGTTTCCGTCAATATCAGCATCAGTCATTATTATAATTTTATGATACCTTGCCTTGCTTATATTAAATTCCTCACCTATGCCTGTTCCTAATGCAGAGATTAGTGTAACAATCTCATTAGAGTTTATTATCCTGTTTAATCTTGCTTTTTCTACATTCAGGATTTTTCCTTTTAATGGCAAAATTGCCTGAAATTTCCTGTCTCTTCCCTGCTTTGCAGAGCCTCCTGCTGAGTCGCCCTCTACAATATAAATCTCACATAATCTTGGATCTTTTTCAGAGCAGTCTGCAAGCTTTCCAGGTAAGGAGGAATTATTTAATATACCCTTCCTTCTTGTTAAATCCCTAGCTTTTCTAGCTGCTTCTCTTGCTCTTGCAGCGTTTATCATCTTCTCTATAATTGTTTTTGCAATCTGCGGGTGCTCTTCCAGAAAAACAGACAAACCATTATGGACTATTGAATCAACTATTCCCTTAACCTCCGAATTGCCTAATCTTGTTTTTGTCTGGCCCTCAAACTGCGGCTCCTGAAGCTTTATTGAGACAACAGCAGAAAGCCCTTCCCTTATGTCATTGCTTGTTAGCTTAACATCCTTTATGCCAGTTTTCTCAGCATAAGAATTAAATGTTCTGGTTAACGCTGTTTTAAAGCCAGATAAATGAGTTCCTCCCTCTATAGTATTTATGCTGTTGGCAAAAGAAAATATATTTTCAATATATCCATCATTGTATTGCAATGCAACCTCAACAGCTGTTTCATTTTTTTCTTTATTAAAATATACTATGTCGTGCAATACTTTTTTGTTTTTGTTAATATGCTCCACAAAGGATTTTATCCCATCCTGATAGCAGAATTCATAGCTTTTTTCAGTTGATTCATCTTTTATGTTTATCTTAACTCCATTATTCAGGAAAGCAAGCTCTCTCAGCCTGCTTGACAAAATGTCAAAACTATATTCAACATTTTCAAAAATACTGTCATCTGCTGAAAATGTAACCTTTGTTCCTGTTTCATTTGTTTTTCCAACAATTTTAACATCGCATGCAGGCTTTCCATAGGCATATTTCTGGAAGTGAATCTCGCCATTTCTTTTAACATAAATGTTCAGCTCTTTTGACAGCGCATTAACAACAGATATTCCAACACCATGTAATCCGCCACTAACCTTGTAAGATTTTTTATCAAATTTGCCGCCTGCATGAAGCTTTGTCATTACTATTTCAATAGCTGGCTTTTTATACTTTGGATGCATTTCAACAGGAATGCCCCTTCCGTTGTCAATAACAGTAATTGTATTGTCTTTATGCATTATAACCAATATTTCTGTGCAGAATCCAGCCAGGGCTTCATCTATTGCATTATCAACCACTTCATAGACCATATGGTGCAGGCCTCTTGAGCCAGTATCACCTATATACATGCTTGGCCTTTTTCTAACTGCCTCTAAGCCGCCTAAGACCTGAATATCTTTTGCTCCATAATCTGAATCAGTCATTTTAATCTTCTTTTGCCCTTTAGTTTGTTTAATAATTTTATTAGCTAAAATCAACTATTTTAACAAGAGATATAGCCATTTGATTATATGAAAAAAGAAGATAGTGTTGTTTATATATCTTTCGCTTTTAAAATGGCAATACAAGGCCTATAATGCCAGAATTCAAGGGTTTCAGCAGGTTTCAATTTTTCCTTAATTAATATTGTTTTAAATATATTAATATACCTTTTAGTATACTTTTATTTTATTTATAAAATACAGGGAATTTACTAACTAAGTTTGGAGAATTTCAGGAATCAGCCAAAACAAAAAATTTAAATACTACAAGCAAGTTACACTAAACATGGAATTAATTAAAATTTTAGAAAAATCAGCAACCAACCTTGAGAAATTTAATGATAACATATCATATTTTTTTGATGGTTTGTATAAGCACCCTGTAGAAACTATACATGAATTGTATAAGCCCCCTGTAGAATATATGCAGAAATTATATAAAAATATTTGTAAGAAGTATTTAAAATAATAATAATACTAATTTCTGATTTGAGAATAAACTACTATTTATTTTTTAACAAGATATGTTGCCTTGATTATGTACTGGCCAGTGCATTCGTTCTCCATTTTTATCTCAAAATCTTTTATTTCAATCTTCTTCTTGAACAATGGGCAGTCCAGAACAAATGTCTCATATTCTCC
>JAHIFA010000128.1 GCA_018901315.1 Nanobdellota archaeon
ATTCTATATTATCATAATTTATTATATTGCCTGCATCCCAGGCAATGGTCTCATCAAATGCTAGTCCGCCTGCAGGGAAAGGATTAAACTCAATCTCTGGCAGAGTAGCAATAGGGAAAACTAATAACAACATCTTCGTTTCTTCTGGTATCACAATCTTTTCATTTAAGATAAGCTGGATATTAACCTTGTATTTTCCAGGCACAATTCTTAGTTCAGATAATTCATTCTGGCTGCCAGTGTATTCTGCTGCTGCTGAAAACTCTTCATCACCTTTTTTTCCAATTCTTTCAAGTGTTATGATTGCCTGCTCATTGCCTGACAATTCCAACGCATTATTATTAAGAGTCCAGCCATCATCTCCCTTTACTATTTTCTTCTTCTTTATTTCAATATTCTTATATACAAATGGCTCAAGTTTTGTTAATGGCAAATTAATATCCTTATCAACTTCTGTGCTTAAAAATTCTGAATACCCGAGGAAATCAGGCTTTGTAAATGTAATTGTGCCTCCTGCGCAGATAGGGAACTTTATTTCCAGAACAGCATTATTCTCTTTCATCTTTGTTTCCCCAATAAAGCATGACTCACTGCCGCAGCTGTAATATATCATAACACCGTCTAAAGCTTGATTTGTTTGTGCATCTGCTGTTGTTATTTTTATATTTCCGCTGTTTCTTTTGTTAATGTCGCAAAACATTGAGGTTTCATCAGATTTTCCCTTTAAGGATACAAATGATGAATTAATTGCTTCGTTGTTTCTTATATTTGCCTCAAGAGCAAACCTAAATGAATAACCCTTGCCATAAAATGATTCTGCGCTGTTTATTGTTATAACAACTGGATAGGATATATCATACAGGAAATCATATCTTTGTATGCCAATTCCCAGTGGAAGAATATTTGTTGATGCAGACTCAGGCATTATAATTCCTGATTTTGTGTTAATGTCAAAATAAATAGGCCACCAGCCCAAATAAACAAAATCAGCCCCAAGCTTTTTGTAAGAGTTTCCATATGATGGAATATCCATCTGGCTGTAAACCCTTTGCTTTATGCTGTCATCAAACATTCTTTTTTTATAGTTCAGGGTGTCTTCAACCTGAAGAAGAGGAACATAACTCATAAGCATTGCCTCAAGTTTTGTTTTTACATCTGGCTTTGTCCAGTATACAGGAGATCTTAACTCAAATTCAGAGCCAGCCATTGGAGGCAGTTTTTCATTATCTATGTCTGAGAAGCCAGCTATTAGATTAAGGGTGTTTAGTTCTAGGAAATGATAGTTTATTTCATCGCTTGTTATCATAAATGCAAGCTCATAAACATTTTTCAGGTTTACAGGAACTGTTGTGAAGAAGCCAGATGCTCTTGACTTTATTTTTCCCTTGATTATTTCAAGAGGATAATCAACTGAAACAAGAACATCATTCTCCATTACAGTTGTTGTTGTGGTTATTTTTCCAAGTTCCATTACCTCAAATCCCTGGTCTTCAAAATCAATGAAATCATTAAGGCATTCATTTAAGTTATAATTAACATACCTGTCTATTTGTGCTTCAATAGAAGAATCCATTGGAGACCTTTCCTCTCCTTTCTTATATTCACTCTTTAGGTCAGGCATCTCTGATGAGAACTCGCAGTTTCCTGAGCAGTCATTGCTGCTTTTCAGATACCACCAGTATGCAACATTTAATGAGCTTTCTGGCGAAAACTCAACTGCCATTGAACTAGTTGGATCAGCTGTATGTGTAATTCCAAACTGGGAAATATCTGTATAGCCGCCTGATTCGCCAATAAGAACTACTGCATCAGTTGCTGTCTTGTCAATGCACTGCTCAATAAAGACTTTTATTGGATACAACTCTGTTGGTATTTTTTCAATTATTGGCTCAATCTCTTCTGTTTTTGAGGCTCTTGATTTTATATAAAAGGTTAGGCCAAAAGCAAGCAGAATTATTATTCCTATTATTATAAATACACTAATTTGGCCTCTCTTTTTCAACATATTTCCTCTACCAGTTCTTTCTCTTGTTACATATATAAAACTTTTGTTTTTTAGTTGAAAAAATAAAAACTAAAGAATTACCTTACAATTGCGTTTTCTTTGATGCCCTCAACTGTTATTTTCTGTTTTTTTGTTTTGAGTGGCCTTCCATTGTAAAGCACATGGCCTTTGCTGTCTGTTTTCATCTCTATTTCCTTGAATTCTTCAAAGCCAAGCTCTTTTTCTGGCTCTTTTTTAATTCCCTCAACAAAAACATCATCTCCAGGAGAACTTTTTTCTGCTGAAAGAAGCCTTACATTTTCCCCGTTTTCTGCAGGTTCAGCAGCAGCCAACAGCATGCCATTGCTTTCAATGCCTCTTAATTTTGCTGGCTTTAAATTTGTAACAACAATTATGTTTCTGCCTTCAAGCTCCTCTTTTGAGTAATGCTTTTTTATCCCGGCAACTATCTGCCTTTCCTTTTTTCCTAAATTGATTTTTATTACAATTAGTTTATCAGCATCAGGATGGTCTTTAACAGAAATAATCTTTGCAACCCTTAAGTCAAGCTTTGAAAATGGCTCTTTGGGATTTTCATCTCCTTTTTCCTCCACTTTTTTTCCTCCAAACTCTTTTTTGAATTTTTTAACATCTTTATCCTCAAGCTTATTAAATAACAGCTCAGCTTTATTGATTTTATGGCCTTTGTTTAACAAAACCTTTCCAAGCTCTTTCCAGCCAAGCTCTTTAATGTTTAATTGTTTGCAGATTTCTGATGAGGTTTCAGGCATATAAGGCCTTATTAATATTGACAAATCCTTTGTTATGTTTGCGCATACAGCCAAGCAGGTTTCTGCTTTTTTCTTGTTTTCTTTTACTGCTTTCCACGGCTCTGTTTCCTGGAAATACTGGTTGCCAAGCCTTGAGATGTGCATTATGTGTTTTAATGCTTCCTTTAGCTGAACATCATCAAGAAGCTCTGTTATTTTTTTAATCTCATCCTTTATTTCTCTAATTAGTTTTTCATCTTTTTTGTCTGGCTTTGCTTCTGGAACCTCTGATTTATAAAATTGGTTAATAAATGAAACTGTCCTGTTTATGAAATTACCAAGATTAGCAACAAGCTCATTGTTTATCTTGCTCTGGAAATCCTCCCATGAAAAGTCTGTGTCTGCTTTCTCTGGCCTGTTGACCATAACATAATATCTCCACACATCTGCTTTAATTCCTGTTTTAATTGCATCATCTCCAAAAACACCAAGATTTCGGCTTTTTGAAAACTGGCCGCCTTCATAGTTTATGTATTCATTTGATGAAATTCTATCCAATAAAATATAACCCTCCTTTGTTCCAATCAGCGATGCAGGAAACAAGACAGTATGAAATGGAATATTGTCTTTTCCCATGAACTGAACTAATTTAACATCTTTTCCAAACCAGTATTTTTTCCAGTCTTTTCTGCATTCTTTTGTTATTGCAATATATCCAATAGGGGCATCAAACCATGAATAGAAAACCTTTTTTTCAAAGCCTTTTAGCGGAACCTGAATTCCCCATTTAAGGTCGCGGGTTATACATCTCTGCTTTAACCCATCCCTTAGCCATGCCTCAGTCATTGTCTTTGCATTTTGCGACCATCTGCCTTTTACAGCCTGCTTATTAATCCATTTCTCGAGCATTGGAGCAAGCTTTGGCAAATCAATAAAAAGATGCTCACTTTCTTTTGTAATTGGTTTTGTTCCGCATATTTTGCATCTTGCATCAACAAGCTCTGTTGCATTAAGCAATGCTCCGCAGTTCTCACACTGGTCCCCGCGCGCATCCTTATAACCGCATTTCGGGCATACGCCCTCAACAAACCTGTCTGCAAGAAACTTTTTGCATTTTGGGCAGTATGCCTGCTCTAGAATATCTTTTCTTATAAAGCCATTCTTGTTTAATTTTTTGAATATATCCTGTGTTATCTCAAGATTTTCTTTTGATGAAGTCCTGCCAAAGCAGTCAAAAGAGCTTTCAAACCACTCATAGATTTTTTTGTGTATCTTAAAGTATTTTTCGCAAACCTCTTTTGGAGTTAGTCCTTCTTCAAGTGCTTTTGTCTCGGTTGTTGTGCCGTGCTCATCTGTGCCAAGAACAGATATAACATCAACACCAAGTGACTTCAAGAAGCGCGTATATACATCTGCGCTAATAACACACACCATATTTCCCAGATGGGGAACATTATTTACATAAGGCAGTGCACTTGTTACAAGTATCTTTTTTTTGGTTTTTTCACTCATTTTATATTTTTTTAGCAATTTTGTTTAAATAAGTTTCTGAATATCATAAAAATCCACAGTGGATTTTTAGGATGCCAGAAATGCTAATCCGCATACTAAAGTATGCGGTTTTCACAAACATTTCTGTGCATAATATTCTTTAAGGAATAATCAGGCAAGAAGTTCCATTTCTTTTTCTTCTACTTTGCCATCTATTTCTATTTTCCTTATTATCCTGCCTTTTCGCTTTGCATTAAGCCTTGCTTCTTCTGGATTATTCTTGAATCCTTCTGGTATTATGATTTCATCAATAATATATGTGTGCTTTATTGAGATATCCTTAAAGTTATCAGCCTTTATATCAAACAAAAACTCTTTTTTTATCAAGTCCAAATCCTTTAAGTCAAACTTTGCTGTCACAAACTTTTCAACTAACTTTCCTGGCTTTGGAATTGATTTTTTTACTGAGATGCTGTATTTTCCTGATTTTAGATTCAAAAGCAGAAAGCATGAATTAAATTTCTCAACAAACTCCTTAAACTTCTCTTTGTTCATAATCTCCTGTATTGTGTATTTCTTTCCTGTAACTTTTTTCGGCTCAATCCCAAACTCATTAAGCTCATTGATTATTTTGTTTTTTGTTATAATTATGCCATTTAATGAGACATCCTCATTTACACATCGTGCCATTAAGTCAAACATGACATCAATATAATCAAATCCAGCTTTAATCTGGACAAAAGAAGAGCCTTTTTTTATCATAAATTCCTCTTTTTCAAACTCCCCTGTGCTGTACCTTACAAACTTTTTATGTACTTTTTCATCGACATTCTTCTCATAAATTTTTTTTATAAAATTCATATTATCACCCTTAAACATCAAGCAAGAAAACTATTATATATTTAAATCTTGGGGAAATTATATACTAACAATCACTATCAGTTTCTGCAGAGCATCCTGGCGGACACTTTCCGTCATCAATGCATAAATCAATAACAAAATAAGTTCCCTGGCATTCTGCAACACCAAAATCACCGCCCTTGGTAGTGCACTCTGTTTTTCCTCCTGATTTAAAACTACATGAAACCTCTCCTGAACTGAAATTACCTTCTTTCCATCTTTTTAACATTTCTGTCAAGTCCTTTGTTTCAAACCTGCAGGTTCCTTCCCTGCCTTCAAGTGCATCATACATCTCTTTTTGTTCATCAATTTCTTCCTGAGAGATATCTATATCTTCAGGGAAATTTAAGCTAATATTGTCTGTTCTTAGGTAAATGATACACTTATCTGATTCTATTCCAAGTATTTTATATGTTTTTGAAGTGGTTTGCTCAACTCCAAGGGGATTAAGAGTGAGAGTCTGTTTTAGTTTGGCTGGATTGCAGTTTTCAGAAGCATCTATGAAGCAATCAAAGTCATCCCCACAATCAATTTCATTATTCCCATTTGTTTCTTCTTGAGACGTTTCTTTATCATTATATTCATCTTCTGCTTTTGGCTCAATAACATTAACTTTTATTTTGGCCAAGCCATTATCCTCTATCTCAACATTCTCAATCTCAACCCCATTAATTACTTTTTTGGATGAATGCTCTATTGTTTCTGATATCCCATCGACTTCTATTGTAATCTCATCATTTCCCCCTATGCTTACTAAGCTAATATATCTTCCCTCAATTGTTGGGCCACCTCCTGGTGATAAGGACATGCTCTCCATTTGCAAATCACCCAGACTAAATTTTTTTCCAAAACTAATTTCTTTTGGATAAAGGAGAAATCCCAATATCACACAAAAAATTATCACAATAACTATACTAATTAAAATAATTTTTTTGCCTTTCTTGCCAGAAATATTTTTTTTGTAATCCCCAGAAATAAAATCAACATCTTTAGAGCCTTGATTTACAGAATCAATTGCATTATCTATTTCTTCTTGCTGCCAGCCAGCATCAATTAAAGCCTGTTTAATCTGTTCTAAAGGAAATCCATCTGACAAATTTGTCTTTATGTAATCCACAACCCTTTGGTCAGCCATTTAAACCTCTTTTTATAAAACAATTAATCATTGCTTATATAAAATTTTCTAATTTTTTTATGCACAGAAATGCTTGCGAAAACCTCTTACTTTAGTATGAGGATGAGCATTTCTGGCATCCTAAAAATCCATTGTCAAAAGAAAACTCCGTCAAACCAGCATCTTTAGATGCTGGTAGGAGTTTTCTATGGATTTTTA
>JAHIFA010000129.1 GCA_018901315.1 Nanobdellota archaeon
AAAAAAGGAGAAAGTTGATGAACTATTGAAGGATTATTGCTTTGAATTCAAACAGGTAGATGAAAAAAAATTGTTTTTTGAAACCTTGTTTGTTTATCTGATAAAAAAATCAAGCCTGTTGAAAACACTGGAAAAAAAGGGCTTGAAAAACATAAAAAAGTTTGCAAGAGGCCATCGCGGTCTTCTTTACAAGGCCAGCATAAAAAACAAGAAAATTGTTATAAAAACAAAAAAGCCGGAAAGCAAGGCAAAGGGAAGGATTGCAAATGAAACCCGATGGATTAAAATATTAAATAAGCATAAGATTGGGCCAAAGCTTCTTTTCTCAGGCAGGGGCTATTTTGCCTATGAGTTTGTTAAGGGAGATTTTATTATTGATTTTATTAAAAATAATAATAGGGAAAATATCATTAAAATAATAAAAAATATCTTTAAGCAGCTTTATATAATGGATAGATTAAAGGTTGATAAGGAGGAGATGCACCATCCATTGAAGCACATCATAATTGACAAAAAGCCTGTTATGATTGACTTTGAACGCTGCAAAATAACAAAAAAGCCAAAGAATGTAACTCAGTTCTGCCAATTTATTATATCTGGTGGCACGAAGGTATTATTAAATCAAAAAGGCATTAAACTAAAAAAAAATAAGATAATAAACCTGGCAAAAGCCTATAAGAAAGAGCAGACAAAATCAAATCTAAATAAAATCTTAAAAACATTAAAATGAGCAAACTGTCAGAAGAGGATGTGAAATTATTTTATAAATTAATGCATGCTTTACTGTATTATGCAAACAAGAGATTCAATATAATTAAAAATGTCTCTACAAAAGAAGAGTTTTTTAGAAGGGATATTGAAGATACAGTTCCCCTTCGGGATAAAATGTATAAGAATCCCTATGTATTTGATGATTTTGCCAAAGATAACCCTGAAAATTTTAATAAAGAAGAGCTAGATATCATTTTATCATGGAAAAAATTTAAGCAAGGAGAGTTTTTTCTTGTTAAACATACTAAAGATTATTCTGTTTTCTATAATGAAAAGGAAAAAAAGGCTTATGGCATCTTAGGAATTTTAGACTCTTTTGAAGAGATGTTTGGCAGCCATGCTCCAATCCTTATGAGAATTGTTTTGCTCCCCTTTAAGGAAAAAATAACCTATGAGGGAATATTCATGCCTTATAATATACACTTTGGAGGGGGAATTAGAAAAAGCATGAAGTTGGAAGTAGATGAGGCTATCCAGAAATATGGCATTATATGCTCTCTAAATACATCCCCTGAACAAAAATCAATTTCAGATGAGGAAATGCTGCGATTTTATATGGCATCAGAAAGCAGTATAGAAAGATACTGGAAAAAGATTAACTCATTGAAAACTAAATCAAAAGAGTTGGAAGCAATATATCATCAAGAATTGGCAAGGCATTCTGCAAGAGCAATAAAGAAAAATCTTAAAACGAATGGAATCAAAGGATATTTTGCGGTATTGGGTGAAAGTGTTGTTGCGGGCGCCGCAAGCAATAAAAAACTAGATGATGCCTTAGTAGATATTATCCCACAGGACAAAGTCAGGTGGCTGTATAGGTTCAAAATATAAAATGGAAAATGGAAAATCAGATAGATAAGACACTCATTAACACAATTTCAGAATTAGATCGCAAAGAAAAAAAGATAAATGAATTCAAAAGCCGTGTTAGAGTTAAAGGAAAGCTCATTAAAAAGGGAAAGACTAAGAAAGGAAGCATTAAGCTGATTGTTCAGAAAGATGATGACAAATACAATTTTGTCGTTATTAAGGCACACAAGGAAAACTTTGCTCTTGCTGAGAGACTTGGGGTAAGCTCTTTTGTTTCAGTTGTTGGGATAATCAAGTTTAGAGCGATTATATGCACACAATTAAAGCAATTACTAAAGATGGATGAAAGCAAGCAGGCAATACTGCCTTTTACATGATGTTGCCTCTTGCACAATTACAGGAAAAAGGAAACGGGTTTCATCCCACAGATATACTCAGAAATCGTAGATTTCTGGCACTTAAAAATCTTCGATTTTTATTGAATCTGTGAGTATTCGCCCTACGATTTTATAAGATCTAAAATGCAATTCAATGAAAAGGTTCTAAAACTGACAAAAAAGATTCCAAGAGGCAGGGTAACAACCTATAAGATAATAGCTGAAAAATTAAAAACAAAGGCTTACAGGGCTGTAGGAACTGCGTTGCATAATAACAAAAGGCCGATAATAATACCCTGCCATAGGGTTGTTAACTCAAATGGATTTGTTGGGGGTTATGCTAAAGGCATAAAAAAGAAAACAGAATTGTTAAAAAAAGAGGGTATTAAAATAAAAAACAAGAAAATAGAATATTTTGAAAAAATCCTTTTTAGGTTTTAGCCTTTTTTCTTCTTTAATCTCTTGATTTCCTTCTCAAGCTTAAGCTTGTCAAGCAACTCCTTGTATCTGTTTCTTATTGTGACTTCTGTTACGCCTGCAACATCAGCAACCTCTCTTTGAGTCCTTTTTTCTCCATGCAGCAATGCAGAAACATATAATGCTGCTGCTGCAATCCCGGTTGGGCCTCTTCCAGAGGTCAGTTCTGCTTTCTGGGCCTGCTCAAGTATCTCAATTGCATTTGACTGTGTTTCTGCAGAAAGCTTTAGAGCTGAGGAAAATCTGGCTATATAATCAGAAGGGTTGCTTGGAAGTATTGTTATTCCAAGTTCTCTTGTCACAAACCTGTATGTTCTTCCAATTTCCTTTTTCTCAATTCCGCTTGCCTCAGATAGTTCATCAAGTGTCCTTGGGACTTCGTGTCTTCTGCATGCAGCATAAATTGCTCCTGCAACAACAGATTCCATTGAACGGCCCCTTACAAGGCCTTTCTGGACTGCCATAGTGTAAACCCTTGCTGCTTCCTCTTCAACACTGCCGGGAAGCTTGAGATAAGAGGCAACTCTCTTCAGTTCCCCAAGTGCAAGCTTAAGATTTCTCTCAATAGCAGTTGAAATTCTGTACTGCCATTTCCTTAATCTAAAGAACTTATTTCTGTTTTTCTGACTTAATGAGCTTAAATCTGCTTTTCTTCCAATATCTGTACCCAAACCATGATCAAACTGGGTGTATGTCATTGGAGCTCCAGCTCTTCTTTTCTTCTCACCTGAGTCACTGTCAAACTCATGCCATTCCTGGGTAAAATCAATCATTTTATCTTCAATAACTAAACCACAGTCTCGGCAAATTACCTCTCCCCTGTCCTTATTCCAGAATAAGTTTATGCTCCCGCATTCAGGGCATTTTTTTATATAATTAGGCATGATAGGCACCCCCAAAATTTAATACCTTTCAGTTAAAATAATTTTTTAAACCAAATGTTTATAAAGAGTAATTATGCATTATATATAAAGCTTTCGGTTTTTAAGAAAGATTTAAAAATAAATTCAATTTTTTCAGATAAATTATTTTTAAAACATTGCGAAAGATTTAAAAGAAACAAATTATATTATGACAGTAATGATGCAGATTAAAGAACCAATTCCAAAAAAACTCCTTAAGATACTGGCATGTCCTTTATGCAAATCTGACATTAAGTATAACAAATATAGGACAAAGTTAATCTGCACAAAATGCAAGGCTATTTATCCTATAAAAGATGGAATACCTATATTGTTTCCTCCTGAAATGCAGTAAAGCAAAAGTTATTTAAATTTAAGAGAAGTTCTAAATTATCAAGCCGGGATCGCATAATCTGGCATTGCGCTGGCCTTGAGCGGCGAGCAAGTTCGTTGCTGAGGCTTTGGCCTAAGCCCAAAACAGCCAGTTTCCGAAAGGATATCTGGGTTCAAAACAGCTTCTTGCTAAGCTGGCACGCAGGAGCGACATTTTGCCTTTAGCAAAAGTCCCTCTCGCTCGCTAACGCTCGCAAAAATGTGAGTGTTGGATTAAAAACCAGGCCAAAAATTCAAATTGGTTGCAAAAGCTGGTGAAAGTCCCAGTCCCGGCGCTTTTTTATTTTGAAAATGAAATATGATGTGGTTGGCATTGGATATCCGCTTCTTGACAAGGTTGTGGAAGTAAATGAAGATTTCATACTAAAAAATGGACTCATGAGAAACAATATGAACCTTGTAAATATTGATAAGAGCAAAAAGATACTTTCTATGCTTACTAACAGTTCCGTAAATGATTCTGCAGGGGGAAGCGTCCCAAACACCCTTGCAAGCGTATGCAGCCTTGGAGGAAAATCCCTTTTCATAGGGATGATAGGCAATGATAATAATGGTAACAAATACCGCAGGTTAATTGAGAAATTAGGAGTTACAATTAACCTTAAATCATGCGATGAAATCCAGGGCACATCTGTTATTATGGTGACTCCTGACGCTGAAAGGACAATGGCCACCTGCCTTGGAGCGGGAATGAATCTAACTAAAAATGACATCAACCTTAAGGACATAAGCAATTCAAAAATCCTTCATATTGAGGCATACCAGCTTGACGGTGAAAAGCAGGCAGAGGCAGTGTTTTACGCAATGGAGCATGCAAAAAAGAATAATATCTTAATTTCAATTGATTTGGCAGACCCTGCGCTCATAGAACGGCATAGGGAAAATGTAAATAAAATAATGAAAGATTATGCAGACATTGTTTTTGTTAATGAGGATGAAGCAGAAAAGCTGACTAATAAAAAACCAGCTGAGGCAGCTGAAGAAATTAAGAAATTCTGTAAGATAGCAATAGTTAAGATTGGTAAAAAAGGCAGCCTTGTTATGGATAATAATGGCCTTCACAAAATAAAAGGTTTTAAGGTTAATGCAATCAACACAACCGGAGCAGGGGATGCCTATTCTGGCGGCTTTCTCTATGGAATCTCACATGGCTTTGATGTCAAGACCTCAGGAAAGATTGCCTCATATGTTGCTGCGCAGGTTGTTGCAAGCCATGACTCAATGATAAAGAGAAACATTCAGCAAGAAATAGCAGGCATTATCAAAGGTTAATTCTTTCACCCATCTCAGGTATCTTTGTTTTTAGTCCAAGTTTTTCAACTTTCTTTGCAAAGGACAGCATGGCATCTTCTTCGCCATGCACTATGAAAACCTTTTTTGGCCTTGGATTAAAAAATTTCAGCAAGTTAAGAAGCTTGCGGTAGTCAGCATGAGCAGAAAAACTGTCAATTGACTCAATATTTGCCTTTACTACAACCTCTGTTCCCAATAATCTTACTCTTTTTTCGCCTTTTTTTATGTAATAGCCGAGTGTACCCTTAGCCTGATATCCTACAAAAAGGATTGTATTTCTTTTGTTCCAGATATTATGTTTTATGTGATGTTTTATCCTGCCCCCTGTGCACATTCCGCTTCCTGCAATTATTATGCATGGCTCATGAAGGTTGTTAAGCTTGATTGAATCCCTCACATGCATTGTGTATTCAAGCCCTGGAAATGAAAAAGGATTATCTCCTGATTTTATCAAATCCTTTATCCTTTTGTTGTAAAGAGAATAATGTTTTTTAAATACTTCTGTCACTTTTATGCCCATTGGAGTATCCACATAGACCTTTATTCTTGGAATCAGATTTTTTTCCACAAGCTCATTTAGGTCATACAAAAGCTCCTGTGTTCTTTCAACTGCAAAACATGGAATTATAACTTTTCCGTGATTTTCATATGTTTTTAATATGACATCAAGAAGTTTTTGCTTTCTTTTTTCTATTGGCGGATGTATTCTATCACCGTATGTTGACTCAATAAAAATATAATCTGCCTTATTCAGATGAACTGTATCGTTTATTATTGGTGTGCTGTTTTGGCCTATGTCACCTGAAAAAACAATTGTTGTTTCTTTTCCGCTCTCGTTGACTTTTAGTTCTATTATTGCAGAGCCAAGTATATGCCCTGCATCATAGAAAGCTGCATTGATTCCTTCGCATGGCTGAAAACTCTTTTCATAGTTTACTGTCCTGAAAAGCTTCATTGCTTTTTCAACATCCTCCTCAGTGTATATTGGCTTACGGGGAGGCAGTCCGATTCTTTGTCTTTTCTTGTTTTCAAACTCAACATCATGCCTGTTAACCTTTGCAGAGTCAAGCATAATTATTTCTGCTATGTCTTTTGTTGCAGAAGTGCAGTAAATTTTGCCCTTAAAGCCCTCCTTAACAAGCTTTGGGATCCTTCCGCAATGATCAAGATGTGAATGTGTAAGAAGAAGCGCTGAATATAATTTCGCATTGAAAGGAAGCCTGTCATAGTTAAGCTTCATTAGATTCTTGCTTCCCTGAAACATCCCGCAGTCAACTAATATCCTCTTTTTTCCAGTGGCCAGACTGTAGCATGAGCCAGTAACTGTCTTGGCCGCTCCAAAAAGCCTTATCTCCATAATTTTTTATTTTAACTACTGGTATTTATTTGTTTTCTTTGTTAAATGTTTTAGATAATATAAATATTTTTAAAGATGCTTGTTTGCTTAAATTTTAGAGGTGATATTTATGACAAGGGGCAAACTAAGTATTATTGCCTGTGAATCAGGAAGGCCTTTCGCAAAGAAAATTGTAAATGAAATTATTAAAAAAAAGGGAGATATTAAATTTATTAGTTCTAATGAAATTAAATTTGCAGATTCGGAAAGAAAAACAGTTATAAAAGAAAGTATAAGGGGAGCAGATGTTTATATTATTCAAGATGTTAGAAATTCTGCTAATGAATATTCTGTTGATGAAAACCTAAGAGCACTAAAAACAGCTATTGATGCTGCATGGAGAAGTGATGTAAGTTACATAACAGCTGTTATACCTGTATTTCCCTATGCAAGGCAGGATAAGCAGGAGGGAAGAGAGGGTATAACTGCTGCAGCAGTTGCAAGAGAGATTGAGGATGTTAATGCAGACCATGTTATAACTTTAGATGTGCACAATGAAGCTATTGCTGGATTCTTTAGAAAAGCTAAATTTGAGAATTTACATGCTTCTAAAAACATTATTGACTATATTAAAAAGAACAAAGATGATTTTGATCTTAAAAATTTAGTGGTCATGTCTCCTGATGTAGGAGGAGCAAGAAGAGCCAAACATTATGCTAAAATGCTGGGCGTAAATTTAATTCTCGCTTATAAAGATAGAAACTATAACACACCTAATTCCATTGAATCAATCCAGATAGTTGGAGAGGTTAAAGGAAAAGATGTTTTAATAGTAGATGACATGATTGATACTGCTGAAACTTTGATAAATGTTGTTAAGAAAGCTAAAGAAAAGGGTGCTAAAAAGGTATATGTGGCTTGCAGTCTTGCTTTGTTTAATGGGCCAGCCATAGAAAGAATAAAAAAAGCTTATGAAGAAAGATATTTAATAGCTGTTATTGGCACTGACGCTGTTTATCATGGAGAGGATTTCCAGGAAAAAAATCCCTGGTATAAAGAGGTTTCTGTTGCAAGTTATTTTGCAGAGGTTATTATCCTATTAAATCAGCATAAATCAATAAGCAAATTGCTTGAATGAGTAAAGTTAATATTTTTTTGTTTAAATATATTTTAGAACATCAAAAAGATTCCTACTTTCAACAACAAATGTTGCTACTTTCTTTAGCTCATATGAATCAGAATTAAAGGCTATTGACAAGCCTACTTCTTTTACCTTTTCTTTAACTTATAAGTCTCACGGTTATACTTTCTTTTAATATATCCTTCTATTATTATTTTTGGCATTTTTAGCCCTTCTTTTGATACATATAAAATATATGATTAAGTTTATTATCTTTAATCCTCTTCTTGATTATGTTTAAATTCAATTTTTTTGCTATTCCTTCAAACCAGTCTGGATAAAACCTGCATGCATCAATAGGGTGTCTGTGATAAGGATGTCCAGGACATGCTGTATGTATTATTAAAAAACCACCAGGAACTAAAAGACTTGCAAGGTCACACATGTGCTTATAGGGATTCAAAAGATGCTCTAATATTGCCTGGCTTATAATAAGGTCAAATTGACCCATTTTAGGCGGATCTTCTTCAAAATCCCATTTATAATTAACATCTAATAATCCAGTTGTGCATACATTCTTAACTTTAAGTTTGGGCTGCAAATATTTCACAACTTTGTTGTCTTCACCTGCCAATAAAGTCCTTTTAGGTCGTGGAGTAATATCTTGTGTCCATTTAATAATCTCACCAAAATAAAATGAACTTTCACTGGATAATCCTTTTAGTGTAAAATTTTTGTAGTCAGTCTTGTCAAACTTGCCGTAAATTTCCTCCCATCTCCTTACCTCTTTCTTATGCTGCTTGGAATGTATCCTTTGGATAAAAAAGTCAGTTATCTTATTATTGAGATTC
>JAHIFA010000130.1 GCA_018901315.1 Nanobdellota archaeon
ACATTCTCTTGAAAGTTCTGATGCTAAACAACTGCATATTTCATTAGGAACTTCCTGTTCCAAGGATTCTATACAGTATTCATAGCCTGATGTTTCAGTTCTCGTTTGGCGTATTGTGTTGTTTGAAACGCATTCATTGTCTGTCCAGCCTGTATAATTACATGAACATGTTGCATTCTGAACTGTTTCATAATACTGGTCTCCGCAGTAATCATAGTTCCATCTGTAAGTCACATTAGCAGAACCATCATCTATACATGCACTTTGTGTTTTGGAAGCAATGCATTCACACCCATTATTTAGCTGACCATCACAATCTTCATCTATAAAATTATCACATAGTTCAGTTGATCCCGGATATATTGAAGCATTATTATCATTACAATCATCTAACTCTACACAATAACCATCTAAGTCAGTATCTGTACAAAGCACAGTAACTTTTAGCTTTGATACAACTGCAACATGTGCACCTATTCCTGTTATTGGATCTGGTATTTCCTCTGCAACAATATTATTTTGATATGTTCCAGGGTCTCCAAGGCTTTGTGGTAATTTTATTTTATAGTAAGTTATCTTATACTCTTGATTTTCTGAGAAATTTATTATTGGCTCATTTATTATTATATAATCTTTTAGAGGACCTCCCTCAGAATAAATTATCACACTGCAGTTTTTATAGGCGCTATTAATTATTTTTAATCCAATTTGTTTTTCAAGAGCTGGCTCAAATGTAACATAAACACTGCTAGGTGCAATACCAAGTGCATAGCTTTGATTAACCAAAACAGCAAATATAATTATTAACAAGACTAATTTTAGTTTCATTTTAAATTGTTTAGTAGACCTCAATAATTATTATTTTATTCCTGTTTAGTAGTATAATTTGTTATAGTATATAAATGTTTCTATTTTTGACTACTAATTAGTAATAAATATGCATTAGAATATAGTTCCTATCTCTTTGTTGCTTAAGCTTTCCCTCTCGAGGCTTTTTTAAAAAGCAAAATTTTAAATATTAATGTCCTATTTTGAAAAAAAGGTGAGAATATGCAACATGAGGAACAAAAAGAGGAAATAAAAAATCAACCAACAACAAAAGAAGAAGACAGAAAAAGGATATTAAAAATAATATTTGGAACGGTTTTTGTTGTGATAATTGCTTCTTATTTATTATACTTGAGAATTGTAGCAAAATCAATAAAAGAATTAGTTTTAATAATAGTTGCTTCTATCATTGTAATTATTTATCTCACGCGTCAAAAGCGTTTTGAGTTATCTAAATGGGGAAAAGAATGGGTAAGAAGAGGTTTAAAAATAAGGTGGATTTTGTGGTTAGGATTGTTTCTTGCATTTTTATCTTTTCTATTTTATAAAGTTTATCCAGAAAATGATTTATGGGTCTTTGCAGTAATACCAGCAATTCTTCTTTTAGCAACTTATATGTATAGACCACCTTTCCTATTTAAATCAGAATAAAAATAAATTTTTAAAATTTAAGAAAACTCTTTTATTTTTCTCTTGATTTCTGGGATGGCCTTTTCAGCTGCCTCTTCACCGGCCTTTATGAATCTTTTGGCCTCATAAAATCTTAATGAGTCAATCTCATCCTTATCATCAACAGTTGGCTGTATTAAAACCAAACCCCTGACTGATTGAATCTTTAGTTTTGTAAGCTCTGTTCTCATTATATCAAATGACTGCATCAATGTTCCAACTATAGTGGGGTCTTTAAAATTTACATTACTGCCCATTGTTAAGTCAACAGCAATAACAAGGTCAGCACCCATATCTCTGGCTACATCAACAGGTGTTGCATCTATAAGCCCACCGTCAACCAGCCATTTATCATTTAATCTCGCAGGATAAAATATTCCTGGGATGCCTATGCTTGCCCTGACAGCGTCAGCAAGATTGCCTTTTTTTATACGAACTTCTTGGCCATTTTCAAGGTTGGTTGCAACAATTGTTAAAGGAATTTTAAGGTCATTAAAATCTTTATTTTCTAATATTCTGCGTATTTCTTGCTTAAGTTTATTCCCTGCAATTAATGCCTTCTTTGGGTTGATTGGATCAATAAAAGAAAGAACTTTTTTCTTTGTCAAACCAAGGCATATTTTTTCAAATCCAGATATTTCTTTATTTAGTGAATAGTATGCTCCTACAAATGCACCAGAACTTGCGCCTGCAATATAATCTATTGGAATATTATATTTTTCCAGAACTTTCAGCACGCCAATATGTGCTATTCCCCTTGCACCACCGCTTCCAAGTGTTAGGCCTATTTTTGGTCTTCTAACAGCAGCTTTATGTTCCATAAACTATCCTCTTTTTTTTAAAGAAACTTCTTATTTAAATAAAAAATAAAAAAATAAATTAATCCTTTCCGAAGTCGAGTTTATTTCTTCTTTTTCATGATGAAGAAATAATATAGAAGGGCCAATAAAATTACTACTAAAACAGCCCATATCCATGTTTCCATTTTTAAACCTCCTTTTTGTTTTTTTATAAATCCTTTTTTAACAATATAAGTAGTTACCCCTATTTAAAACTTTCTTTAATAACAGGACTTTTTCAACGCAGCTGCTTAAAAACCGAAAGGTTTATGAGTAAGCAGTTTTTATTCATTTAAAAAGGCCTTTAAAAAGGCTTATATGGGGGGTTTAAAAATGGCTAAAGGAATAAGAATTGTCAATATGGTTGTTTCTACAGACTTTAAGCATCCACTAAACTTAGAGAAGATAGCATCAACTCTGCCAAATACAGAGTATAATCCAGAGCAGTTTCCAGGTCTTGTTATAAGATTAAAGACACCAAAATCATCAGCACTTCTTTTTACAACCGGGCGTGTTGTCTGCACTGGTGCAAAGACAATGAAGGAAGTAAAAGAGTCTATCCATAAGATAATGAAGCTTTTAGAAAGAGTAAAAGTCAAGATAGATATTGAGCCTGAAATAAGGGTCCAGAATATGGTTGCTTCAGGAGCCCTAGGTTTTGCACTTAACCTCAATGATTTGGTTATGAAACTCAGAAATGTTGAGTATGAGCCAGAGCAGTTTCCAGGTTTGGTTTATAAAATTAAAGAGCCAAAGGCAAGCTTTTTGTTGTTCTCTAACGGCAAGATAGTCTGCACAGGAGTTAAAAGCAAGAAAGAGGCAGACGATGCTGTTGCAAAGCTTGAGGCAACATTAGAAAAGGTAAAGAAGAAATGAAAACACAGCAAATTAATGAAAAGGACATTGAAAAAATGAATAATGTATTTATTTCTCTGAGAACAAGGAAGAATGAGATATCTGCAAAAGAGTTTGCCCAGGAACTTAAATGGAAATTTGACAAGACTGTTGATGCTCTAAAGACCATCTTTGACAATCCGGAGAAATATAAAACATTATTTTATGTTCTTTTAAACTCAAACAATAAAATTTTTTTAAGGTAAATTAATTTTTAAATAATTTTTTTAATATATCAAGAGTGTAAAGTATTATTGCATAAGCCTGCTGCCTTGTTGGAAAAAAAGCCTCTTTTTTCTTGTGAACAGATGAGATTCTTACCTTATTTATCAGGTGAATCTGGTCTTTTATTCCAGGGTCAAACTCAATTTTATCATTGAGCTTTGCTATTAAGCTTCCTAAACCAATTCCGGGGCTTGTCTCAAGTATATCTTTATTAGTTGCCTCAAAGTATTTTCTGTGCAAAGCAGTTTCCAGTATCCTGCCGCAGAGTATTGTTGAAGAGCGATAGCATTTTGCATTAAAGCAGCGTTTAAGCTCCCTGATATCAGCCATGACATCCGGCTCTATGCTTGAGGGTAGTGCTGGAATATCAAAGTTTAGTTCATCTTCTTTTACTGCTTTTGATTTAAGTAAGGCAGTGATTTCAGCTATATCATCAATGCATGAAACCATGTCCTCAAAATTAGACATCTCATATTTCTTCTCGGTTTTTATGACAAGCTCAAGTATTTTTATTATGTTTTGCTCATTTGATTTATTTATATTATAAATTGATGAGAGGGCCCATGCAGATGACTTAAGCTCTTTCACTGAATTAGAAATAGATGCTCTTATGTAATCCTCTTTGTTCTGCCTGAAATCAAACAACCTACTGCTCTTCTGCTTTCTAAGATTTAATTTCTTAGAAATTATATTGTTAAGAGAATTTCTTAAGTTATTGATGCTTTTTTTGAAATCTAATAAAGGATCAGACATTTAATAATGATAGTAAGAGCAACTTAATAAAATTTTTGTATGTTTTTTCAGAAATGTTTAAATAATGATAGGCTAATACCTTAGTTATCCATAAAAAGGAGGTTGCCTTATGAAAATCACAATAGACACAAAAGAGGATTCTAATGAGGATATTAAAAAGCTGATAAAGATGCTCTCAAGCCTTATTGGAAAGGAATACAAATCAGAGGATGAAAATAAGGAAGTGCCAGAAGTCTCTGAGGGCACATTTAACATGTTTGACAGCTCAGCAGAAGAAAAAAAGGAAGAAGAAAAACCATTTGAACTAAATGAGATTGTAACATACTAAATATGAAAAAATACAAGTTTATAGATGACCTTACATCAGATGTAATGTTTGAGGCATATGGAAAAAGCCTTAAAGAGCTTTTTGAAAACTCTGCACATGCACTGTTTAGTGTTATATGTGAGATAAAAAATGTTGGAGAGAAAAAAACAGTTGATATTGAAGTTAGCGGAGATTCATTAGAAGAGTTAATGGTTAACTGGCTGCAGGACCTGATAGCTTTGGTTGATACAGATGAATTATTTCTCTCAAGGTTTGAGATAGCTGAGATTAATGAAAATAACTTAAAAGCAAAAGCTTATGGAGAACCTATAAGCCCTGAAAAAGCAGGTGTTGTTGTCAAGGGGGTGACATACTACAAGTTAAAGCTTGAAAAAATAAAAAATAATTATAAGGCAACCATAAGCTTGGATATTTAAGGTGTTAAGATGAAAGAAAAAATCCAAAAAATAAATGATTATGAATGGCTCTTGCCAAAAAATGCAAGAGACAGGATGAATGTAGATGCAAAGATATTTGCAAACAAAAATATACTTGATAATATTGAGGATGACGCAGTTCAGCAGCTAACAAACGTTGCATGTCTTCCCGGAGTTATTGAGCCGGTTATAGGACTGCCTGATATGCATTTTGGTTATGGTCTGCCAATGGGCGCAGTAAGCGCATTTGATAGTGAAAAAGGGATTATCTCAGCAGGATTGTGCGGCTTTGACATAAACTGCGGAATAAATTCCATAAGAACAAACCTGACATTCAAGGAAGTTAATGAAAAATTAAAAGAGCTTGTTCCTGCATTATTCAATGCAATTCCATGCGGTGTTGGCTCCAAGGGAAAGCTAAGGTTAAATTATGATGAGCTTGATAATGTTATGATTCATGGAGTCAATTGGGCTGTTGAAAATAGATATGGAACAAAAGAGGATATAAAAAATACAGAGGAAAACGGCTGCATGCCTAATGCAGACCCCTCAAAGGTTTCTGATCTGGCAAAAAAAAGGGGCTTGCCGCAGCTTGGCACTTTGGGAGCAGGAAACCATTTTCTTGAGATCCAGAAAGTGAGTGATATTTATGATAAGGAATATGCAAAAAAATTAGGGATTGCTGATAAAGACCAGGTTTTGATTATGCTTCACTGCGGAAGCAGGGGCTTTGGACACCAGATTGCAACAGACTATCT
>JAHIFA010000131.1 GCA_018901315.1 Nanobdellota archaeon
ATAAAATTTTGGTAAATGAGATTTTAAAACAAAAGATTTAAATAATGCCCATATTCCCCAAGATTACTAGTTGGGGCTGTGGGGTAGCTTGGTTTATCCTTTCTGGTTTGGGTTGTTAAAACACAAGAAACCAGACGACCCCGGTTCAAAACAAATGCTTACGCACAGCTTCTTGCTAAGCTGGCACGCAGGGCGGGCATTGAATTAAAATTCAAGCCCACCGAGCTCGCTGACGCTCGCAAAGATTAGAGTTCGCAACAATTGTTGAAAGTCCGGGCAGCCCCAGTTTATAGTAATATGAGGATAATAAGATGGCAAAAGTCAAAGGTTTAGGGTCTATTAAAAGATTTGGACCAAGATATGGAAGAACAGTCAAACTAAAGCTGGCAAAGATTGAAAAAGAGCAGAGAAAAAAGCATAAATGCCCTTACTGCAATAGCTTACATGTCAAGAGAGTAGCTGTTGGAATATGGTTCTGCAAGAAGTGCAATGCCAAATTTACAGGAAAAGCATATACACTCGCAAAAAAAGATAAAAAGGTGCTCTAAATGGTGGAATATAAATGTTTTGATTGCAACAAAAAAGTATCTCTTGATTATTTAAGAAAGAAAGTCAGGTGCCCTTACTGTGGCTCAAGAATCCTTTTTAAGCCAAGGACAACAGTAACAAAGGTCAAGGCCAGATGATTTATTCAGCTAAGATAAGGATTTACAAGAATCCTTCTATTATTTACAAATGTTTTAGTTCAGAATCAAAAAATTTAAAAACTGACAGGTCAAGTTACACTATTAAAAAAAGCAAAGATTATGTTGAATTTGATATTAAAGCAAATGACTCTGTTGCATTAAGGGCAACAATTAATTCAATCACAAAATTGCTTACTGTTTATGAAAAAATAGAAGGGTTAAAAAAATGAATGTTTCAAAGGAAACGGAGCAAAAAATCCTGCAACTTCAGTTAATTGAACAAAACATGCAGCAGTTTTTAATGCAAAAACAAAGCTTTCAGACACAGTTAACAGAAATAGAATCAGCATTAAAAGAGCTAAAGAATTCTGAAAAAGCGTATAAGATAATAGGCAATATAATGGTTTCTTCAAAAAAACATAACTTGGAAAAAGACCTGAAATCAAAAAAGGAAACATTTGAGTTAAGGATCAAAATGCTTGAAAAACAAGAGGAAAAAATCAAGGAAAAAGCAAACAAGATTCAAAAGGAAGTTCTTGAAGAAATAAAAGAATAGTAATCCAAAAAATGACAGAAGAAAAATTAAGGGATATTATTGATGCTCTTTCAGAGCTGAGTAATGATTTAGCAGTTCCTAAGAACATAAAAAACAAAATAAGCAATATGATTAATATTTTAGAAGATGATACGGAACTGTCAATAAGGATTAATAAAGTTTTAAATGAGCTTGATGAGATAGCAGACGACCCAAACATGCAGTCTTACACGAGAGTACAAATGTTGAATGTTGTATCTTTATTAGAAACAATTCAAACTAACTAATCTTTTTCTTTTTGACTTTGACAATTGTTTTCTTTGTTAATAAAGAATTAGGAATATAGATTATATCCCCTTGTTTTGTCTCTATTGTTGTCTCAACAAGGTTTATATGCATAATTTTTCCTTTAATATTATCTACCTTAATAATATCCCCTTCCTTAATAAACCTCTTTTGGTGTATAAAAAATCCTGCAAACATATTTGGCATAAAATCTTTTATTGAAAGCATTATTGATATTATTATTATGATTAATATTGCTCCTGATATCATATGGAGAACAACAGTTGTAAGGCCAAGCTGGTTTAGGGCCATTACAATAAATATAAAATAAATGAAATAAGTAACAAAAAAGGATATTATTTCCTCTGCAGAAATCTTTATTCCAGCTGATTTTTTTATAAGCTTGTTGAGTTCAATCTCATGAAGCAATTTATGAATAAGCTTTCCTAATAGTTTTCCAGCAACAAGGCCAATCAGCACTATTATTACTGCAACCACCAGTTTAGTGAAAATGCCTGATAAAAGGTTAGGTAAATTATTTATTGATTCACCCACAATAGAGACATTACTTATAGGGTCCATAATAGCTATTAGATAGAATTCATTTAAAAAGCTTATGTTTTTCGTTAGAAAAGAATATAAAGAGAATTTATCTTTTTATTAAAAATGGTTCAAAGAAAGAAATCAAAGAATATTAAGCTAAGTAAAAGGCTTGAGAAACAGCCTGAAAAAAAGACTAATTATGATAAAATCGGGGAGTTTGAGCACGAGCTTTCAACCACAAAATACAACAAGAGAACCCAGCATCACATCGGCCTTGTAAAGGCAAAGATAGCTAATTTAAAGAAAAAAGAGCTTGCGCGCTCAGAATCAAAAGGAAAAAAAGAGGGATACTCTGTAAGAAAAAGTGGCGATGGGACAGTTATTATTCTTGGATTTCCATCAGTTGGAAAATCCACTTTGTTGAATAAGATTACAAATGCTAATTCTCTGATTGGAAGCTATGATTTCACAACCTTGAGTGTGATTCCTGGAACAATGGAGTACAAGCATGCAAAAATCCAGATTCTTGATGTTCCGGGAGTTGTATCTGGAGCAGCATCCGGCCGCGGGCGTGGAAAAGAAGTGCTTGCAGTCATGCGCAACTGCGATTTAATTTTAATACTTCTTGATATAAACAGATTAGGGGGGTATTATATTTTAATAAAAGAAGTTTATGAAACAGGAATAAGGATGAATCAGAAAAAGCCTGATGTCAGGATAAAAAAGAAAGCCAGGGGAGGAATTAGGATAGGAAAAACTGTTCAACTGCCAGACCTGGATGATGAAACAATAAATGGAATAATGAAAGAATTTTCAATATCAAATGCAGATGTTCTTATCAGGACGCAGGTAAATGCAGACCAATTTATTGATTGTATAGAAGGCAACAAAAAGTATGTCGGTGCAGTAATTGTTATAAATAAAATTGACCTTGCAACTCCTGAGCAGATAGAGGATGCAAAAAGAAAATTCCCCGGTGCTGTCTTGATATGCGCAAACAACCCTTCTAATATAAATGAATTAAAGGAAAAGATATACAATGGGCTTGAATTAATAAGCATCTACCTCAAAGAAGTTGGAAAAAAAGCAGATTTATATATTCCATTAATAATAAACAGGAATTGTACAATAGAGGATGTTTGCAACAAGCTCCATAAAGATTTTGTCACAAAGTTCAAGTTTGCGCGTGTCTGGGGAAAATCTGCAAAGTTTGGCGGGCAGATGCTAAGGCTAAAGCATAAGCTTTTAGATGAAGATATTGTTGAGATTCATTTAAGATAAATACTGTGGACTGGGATCTACAGTATTTGAGAAAATTGTCAGAAGGATTGTTATTAATCTGCAGACTGAAGTTTATAGGATTCTGACAATTTTTGATAAATTCTTCAAATAGTCTTTTTTGTATTTGAAGCCATTCTTTTTTGTTAATTTTGATATTGCCTTGTCAATTCCAGAGCCATACTGTGCAGCTGTTTTTTTCCTGAAT
>JAHIFA010000132.1 GCA_018901315.1 Nanobdellota archaeon
TAAAAGAAATTGAATCAATGAGTAGTGAGGAATTAAAGGCAAAGCTTGAGGAGCTTAAAAAAGAATTAATCAAGCATAATGCCCAGATTGCCACAGGAACAAATCCAAAGAGTCCTGGGCAGGTTAAGGTAATAAAAAAAACAATAGCAAGGATTTTAACAGTCTTAAAAACCAAAGGTGGTGAAAAAAAGCAATGAGTGAGATATGTCCAAAGTGTGGGCTACCCAAGGAACTATGTGTTTGTGAGACAATAGCCAAAGAGAGCCAGATAATAAAAGTGTATGTTATAAATAAAAAATTTGGCAAAAAATATACAGTAATAGAAGGCATTGACAGCAAGGAAATTGACCTGAAAGACCTTGTAAAAAAACTGAAAACAAGGTTTGCATGCGGAGGAACAGCAAAAGAAGGAAAAATAGAGCTTCAGGGAGATCACAAACAAAAGGTTAAGGAGAACCTTGTTCAGATGGGTTTTTCACAAGAGACAATTGATGTAAGATAATGGAATTCAATAAGAAAAAGCTTGCGAGAAGCGAGTTAATAGGCTTAGATGTAAAAATTATTGAATCAGAAAATCGCTTTAACAGAGGAATAAAAGGTAAAATCATTGATGAAACAAAAAATATGTTTGAGATTAAAACAAAAGGAACAAGAAAAAAAATAATCAAAAACCAGTGTGTTTTTGAATTCAAAGAACAAAATATGCAAATCAACGGAAAATCATTATTAACAAGGCCAGAAGAAAGAATAAAACAAAGGTGAATGTTCATGAAAAATAATAAATCAAAAAAACAACAAGAGCAAACTATGCCAAAGAAACCAGATGTTTCCGGAAGCAAGGGCAGTGAATGCAATGATAAAAACTGCCCTATACATGGCAGCCTGAAATTTAGAGGGAGAACATTTACTGAAAAGGTTGTTAGTGCAAAGTCCAGTAAAAGTGCGATTATTGAGATAAATACGAGGCATTACATACCAAAATATGAGAGGTATGAAAAAAAGAGAAAAAGGCTTCAGGTTCATAACCCAGACTGCATTAATGCAAAAGAGGGGGATGTTGTTAAAGTGCAGGAATGCAGGCCGATAAGCAAAACAAAACATTTTGTCATAATTAAAAAGGTGTCATAAAAATGAAGGCATTAAAAGCAAACATAACAAGAGGATTGCCGCATGGAGCTAAAGTTGCAACATGCGATAATTCAGGAGCCAAAATCATAAGGATATTTGGTGTAAAAGGATCCAAGACTGTAAAGGGCAGGATGCCTAGTGCAGGTGTTGGCGATCTTGTTATGGCATCTGTAAAAAAAGGAAATCCTGATATGGCAAAGCAGGTGGTTATGGCTGTTATTGTCAGACAGAGAAAAGAATACAGGCGCATGGATGGAACAAGAATAAAATTTGAGGATAATGCAGCCGTGGTTTTAAAGGATGATAAGGGAAATCCAAAAGGGACAATATTCAAGGGGGCCATAGCAAAAGAAGCCTGTGAGAGATGGCCAGGCATAGCAAAGCTGGCAAAAATTATTGTGTGATAATCATGAAAAAAGATTTTTCAAGTGAATGGATAAGAAGCAAGCAGCCAAGGAAGCAGCGTAAATACAGTTATAATGCTCCGTTGCATATAAAAGGTAAGTTCATGTCTGCCCACCTTTCAAAGGATTTAATGAAAAAATACAACAGAAGGAGCATTAGAGTAAGAAAAGGTGACAAGGTGATTGTATTGAGGGGCCAGTTCAAGAAAAAAAAAGGGAATGTAGAAAGAGTTGATCTTAAAAAATCAAAGGTCTACATATCAGGCGTTGAAATGATAAAGAAGGATGGTACAAAGGTATTTTATCCAATACATCCTTCAAACCTTGTTTTAACAGAGCTTAACCTTGATGATAAAAAAAGGATAGCAATTGTAAACAAATCAAAAAAATCTGATAAAACAATCAAAAAACAGGAAGAGAAAAAGTGATTCAAAATGGCTAAAAAGCATTTAAAAAGATTAGTAGCTCCAAAATCCTGGAAAATAAAGAGAAAAGGCATAACATTTGTTACAAGGCCAAATCCAGGGATGCATAGCAAAAAAAACAGCATTTCAATAAATGTTGTTTTAAGGGATATGCTAAACTATGCAAAAACAACAAGGGATGTTAAGGTTATACTGTCTAAAGGGGATATTTTAGTAGATGGAAAACAAATAAAAGACCATAGATTTTCAGTTGGTGTGATGGATTTAATAGAAATCCCAAAAATAAAGGAAAGTTTTAGGGTGTTATTGAATAAAAAAGGCAATATATCCCTTGTCAAGCTAAAACCAGATGAAGCAAAAATCAAGCTGTGCAAGGTTGTTGGAAAATCTGTTATCAAAAAAGGGAAGATTCAGCTTAACCTGAATGATGGAAAAAATATGATTATTGACAAGAACAATTACAACACTGGAGATACCTTGGTTATTGAGGTTCCTGAGCAGAAAATAAAAGAGCACTTAAAATTTGAGAAAGGCGTATGTGTTTATTTATCAGGAGGAAAGCATAAGGGTGAATCTGGAATAATTGACGAGGTAAAAGACCGCCTGATTAAAGTCAAGCCAGAATCTGGAGAAAGCTTTGAAACATCAAAAAAATTCGCCTTTGTTATAGGCAAGGAAAATCCAATTATCACATTAAGCTAAAATGGTTTTAACAATGAACCCATCAAGAAATATAAAAATTAACAAGGTAACCCTTAATATAGGGGCTGGCAAGGACCAGGCTAAGCTGGATAAGGGAATAGCTCTCTTAAAAAGCATAACTAATGTAAGCCCTGTTAAGACAATTACCTCAAAGAGAATCCCGGGATGGGGCCTAAGGCCGGGGCTTCCTATTGGCTGCAAGGTCACCTTAAGAAGAAAAAATGCAGTTGAGGTGCTTAAGAGATTAATTCAGGCAAAAGACAATAATTTAAGGGAAAGCCAGTTTGACAATAATGGAAATATTGCATTTGGAATAGAAGAATATATTGATATTCCAGGTGTTAATTATGACCCTGAAATAGGAATTATGGGGTTAGAGGCGTGTGTGACTCTTGAAAGAAACGGCTTTAGGATAAAAAGAAGGAAAATTTCCAAAAAAAAGATTCCAAAAAAACATACAATAACAAAGCAAGAGGCAATTGATTTCATGAAAAAAGAGTTTAATATAAAATTAGAGGGAGATTAAATGACTGTAAGCAATTATAAAAAGGTATTCAAGCAATTGAAAGCCAAGCCTGTAAAGCTAAAGCGCTTTTTAAAGCACAGCTCACCTAAAGAAAGAACCTGCGGAATAGGCAAGAAACGCTGTGAAAGGTGCGGAAGGGCAGGAGGCCACATAAGCAAGTATGGCTTAAATTTATGCAGGCAGTGCTTCAGAGAAATATCAACAAAAATAGGATTTAAAAAATACAGCTAAAGGTGTAAAAATGTTAAATGACCCACTTGCAAATGCATTATCAAATATTTTAAATAAGGAAAATGCAAGAACAAAGGAATGCTTGATTAAGCCTTCATCAAAGATAATCAAAGAAGTGCTTAAGATAATGAAGAATAACTATTATATTGGAGAATTTAAAGAAATAGAGGATTCAAAAGGCAATATGTTAAGTGTTCAGCTGTTGAACAAGATAAACAAATGCGGGGTTGTAAAGCCAAGATTTTCAGTAAAAAAAGACGGCTATGAAAAATTTGAGAAAAGGTTTTTGCCTGCAAAGGATTTTGGAATATTGATTGTATCAACACCAAATGGAATAATGACAAATGATGAGGCAAAGAAAAAAGGCATTGGGGGAAAGCTTTTAGCATATTGTTATTAAAGATGAAATCAGATATAATGCAGGAGATTAATATCCCGGAAGGGATTGAAATAACCAAAGATGGTCATTTAATTAAAGTAAAGGGCCCTAAGGGAGAGGTGAATAAAAAGCTTGCAGGTCCAAGGATTGAAATAA
>JAHIFA010000133.1 GCA_018901315.1 Nanobdellota archaeon
AAAAAAGATTAAAGAAAGGTTCTATTGGCTCTGAGAATGATTAATGGCTGCCTCGCCACTTAAGATGCTATAGGAAAATATTTAAAGTTCATTGAAGAAAGATAAGGTTAAGGGGGAAAATAATGGAAAAAATTATTAAGTCAATAAGGTGGGGATATAATACGGCAGATATAATAGAATTAAAAAACGGTTATGAAGCAAGAGTTAGTCCTCCAACTCAACTTACTTTTGAAGAGAAAAATCCCACCAATCTTACTTGGGAAGAGAAAAATTCCTCTAATTATCTTTATCGACCTAGTGAAGCTATTGAAAGACTAAAAAAAAGGGTTGAAGGGAAAGGACCAATAAAGAATACCAATACCCATTATAAGGAAGCGCCACGCCTATATCTTGCGGCTAGATTTGTCTATAAGAAGATTTCTGGGCATTATTTAATAGAAAAGCAGTCTGGTTCTGGAATAAGAATAAATCGAGAATCGATAGAGATATTAGAACCTTCAATGCCAGAAGAAAAAGTCAAAGAAAAATGTTTAGATTTACTTATAGAAGAAAGCATTAAGTAAATAAAAAGTTGTGCTGGCTCGCAACTTTCTCGTTCATTTCATTCGCTTAAATCCTTGTCTATGTTAACTAACAACGCTGCAAAGCATTATAGCAACTTTTTTATATAAACCTGTTTTATTATAACAAATGAGAATAATAGCTGACCTTCACATTCATTCCAAATATAGCAGGGCCACATCCAAACAGCTTAACATTGAAAACCTTGAGAAGTATGCAAGGCTTAAGGGCCCCAATCTTCTAGGCACAGGCGACTTTACTCATCCTTTATGGATTAAAGAGCTTAAATCAGAGCTTACAGATGACGGAACAGGTATTCTAAAAACAAAAACAGGGTTTAATTTTATTCTTCAGACAGAAATCTCCTTAATGTACACCCAGGATGAAAAGTCAAGGAAGATTCATAATGTTATACTTGCAAGAAATTTTGATATTGTTGAGCAGATAACTGAATACCTAAAAAAACATGGAAGAGTTGATTATGATGGAAGGCCAATATTTGGAATAAAATGCCCTGAGTTTGTTGAAAATTTAAAACAAATAGACAAGGATATAGAAATAATTCCTGCACATATCTGGACCCCATGGTTTAGCTTGTTTGGCTCAAAATCTGGTTTTGATACTGTAGAAGGATGTTTTAAAGACCAATCAAAGCATATTCATGCTTTGGAAACAGGACTTAGCTCAGACCCTGCAATGAACTGGAGATTAAGCTCTTTAGATAAATACACATTAATAAGCAATTCTGATCTGCATTCTTTCTGGCCATGGCGCATTGGCCGCGAGTGCAATATCTTTGATTTAAAAGAACTAAATTATGATTCAATTCTAAAGGCAATAAGAACAAAACAAGGCCTAAAAGAAACAATAGAAGTTGACCCGAGCTATGGAAAATACCATTTTGATGGGCATAGAAACTGCAATGTATGCATGAGCCCAAATGAATCCCTAAAAAATAAAGATATCTGCCCTGTTTGCGGAAGAAAGCTAACAATAGGGGTATTGCACAGGGTTGAGGAACTTGCTGACAGGCCTGCTGGCTTTAAGCCAAAAAATGCTGTTCCATTCAGATCATTGATTCCATTGTCTGAAATTTTATCAAAGCTACTGAATTCAGGAATTGCAACACAAAAGACATGGAAAGCATACTATGATTTAGTTAATGAATCAAGGTCAGAGATGGATGTTCTGCTTGATTCATCATTTGATGGATTAAAAAAGATAACCAATGAAAAAATAGCAGAGGCAATAATTAATATCCGCAATGGAAAAATAAAAATCCAGCCAGGCTTTGACGGCGAGTATGGATATCCTCTATTTTCTGATAAAGATATAAAAGAAGAATCTGTAGAGCCTAAACAAGCTAATAAACATAAACAAAAAGAATTAAATGAGTTTATATAAAATTATTTTAAGAAATCTTAAATTTAAAAAAAGTTAAAAAAATAAAAATTTATTCTACTATTGCTGTGCCTTTAAATCCAAATACTGAATCCATAATAGTGTATGTTCCTGCTTCTTCAAACTCATACTCAAAGATATCTCCTTCCTCTAGTCTTGGGCTTCTTTCTCCGCCAATTATCATAATAATATGCACTCTGTCATCCATGTTTTTCCATGTAACAACTGTTCCAACATTCACTGTCAGCTCCTCAGGATCAAAGCCTCCTCTAAGAACTTGGACATCTGCTGCTCCGCCAACAGCTTCAGGTTCTTCTCCTTCCACTGGGCCTTCAGGTTCTACTGGTGGCTGTTCTTCTACTGGTGGTGTTACTTCTGGAGTAACAGTTTCCTCTGGTTGCTCTTGAACTTCTGCAGCACACCCACTTAACATAATAACAACTAATATTGCTAAAATATGTTTTATTTCCATTTTTTCACCTCAAAAAAGCATTTTTTATAGTTTTAATTTCTTATCTTTTAAATATCTTTTGGTAATTTTTTAAAATCACATAGTTTAGTTATAGGGCACTTATCACATTTTGGGTTGATAGGGCTGCAAATTGTCTGTCCATGCTTTACAAATAGCTCATTAATTTCAATCCAGTATTTTCTTGGAACTTTCTTCATTAGCTCGTGCTCTGTTTGTTCAGGAGATTTTGTTTTTACAATTCCAAGCCTGTTTGATATTCTATGGACGTGAGTATCAACAGGTATTGCCGGCTTCCTAAATGCATAAACAAGAACGCAGTTTGCTGTCTTTCTTCCAACTCCTGGAAGCTTCAAAAGTTTATCTAGTTCATGAGGAACCTTGCCATTATACTTATTTAATAAAATCCTGCTAACCTCTTTTATTCTCTTTGCCTTCACATTATAGAAACCTGATTGTTTTATCAATTTCTTTACTTCAGAAATATCTGCATTCACAAGCTTTTTGGCTGTATCAAACCTTGAAAAAAGTTTTTTTGATGCAATTAGTGTGTTCTCATCCCTTGTGCGCTGGCTTAATATAACTGAAATAAGCACTTTGAATGGTTTTTCTCTTGAATAAAAAGTTAAATTATAATCTTTTTCTAACAATTTAACTATTTTGATTATTTTATTTAGCATTTAACCATAAAATAAACAGAAACTATTTAAATTTTTATAAAAAAATAAAAAGCTGCCTAGAAAAAGATTAGGCAGTTAAAAGAATAATTCTATCTTCTCTTTTTCTTCTTTACTACTTTTTTCTTGGCCTTTCTCTTTACTGCTTTTTTCTTGGCCTTTCTCTTTACTGCTTTTTTCTTTGCTGCCATTATTGTTTCACCTCTGGATTTTTTGTGTGTTTGAACAACACTAATATTATTTTTTATTTTTATTGTTTAAATAGTTTTCGTTTTTTTTTAATAAAAACTATTTCTCGTCGATAATTTTTTGTTTTTAAAAATTAAAAAATAATTTTTT
>JAHIFA010000134.1 GCA_018901315.1 Nanobdellota archaeon
CAAGAAGCAATCGAAAGGTTATTATAACCATAACCAATCAAAAGATATAAATATATATTAGTATAAAAAATAAAGGGGTGAATTCTTATGCAATGCGACCTCTGCGGTACTGAAACAGAAAACTTATTCAGGGCAATAGTAGAAGAAACAGAGCTTAATGTGTGCAAAGACTGCGCTAAATATGGAAAGGTTGTTGAAAAAAAGCCTGTTAGAGCAATAGAAGAAAAGAAAGAATATGCTAAAAAACCTGCTGAGCCGGAAAGAGAAATAATTCAGGTTATTGTTCCTGATTTTGCACAAAGAATCAAGAAGAAAAGAGAATCCCTTGGATTAAAGCAAAAAGATTTTGCAAAAAAAATCTCAGAAAAGGAATCATTGATTCATAATATGGAGACTGGCTCTTTTGAGCCAAGCATAAGCCTTGCAAGAAAGCTAGAGAAATTCCTAAAGATAAAATTGATTGAGGGGTATGAAGAAGAGCATAAAAAAGGCTCTAAAACAAAAACAGAGGGATTCACTGTAGGAGATTTAATTAAAATCAAAAAATGATGTATTATTTATAATTCTTGCAGTAATTAATATCTTCTTTGTACAAGGGACATATTACCTCTATGATTTTATCTTTTGATACAAAGTCTTCAAAAACATGATTTTCAATAATTAATGTAGGATATCTGCTTATTTCATACTGGTCTTTCAGCATTTCAATCATTGGCTCATCAACATATGTTGAGTCAAGTGCAAAAATAAGCAGCTTGTCCTTAAACTCATTTTTTAAATAAGTTAAAATAAATGCCTGCTCCCCGCAATCAGGGCATTCCTTATCAGTAGAATAGAAGTAAAGTATGGTAACTAAGTCACGGTTGCATATTTTCTTTGTCCTCTGTGCCAGAAGCCAGTAATTAAGCTGTGCAAGGATATACTCTCTTTTAAGGGTATGAAGATCTTCTTTGTTCAGATTAGCATTCTGCTCATAATTTTCCAGCCTTTCACTTGTTTCAATCAGGCTTTTTACACTGCTTTCAAATGTCTTTGAAACAGCATCACAGTTTTTTTCCTGGCTCAGCTGGTCAATATAGGCGTACTGAAGCTGCAGGCTGCTGTAATCAAGTTTTTCTATCCTGTTCATTGATTCAATGTATTGGACTCTTTTCCCCTCAATTACCAGCCCAAGCATTAGGCCAAGAACAAACACAAACAATGTAAGCAGAGCTGCAATAAAATACCTCTTTTTATTAAGTTCCCTTACCATTTTTTAGCCTTTTTAAATATCAAATCCTTTGTTATTCCAAGCCATATTACCCCAAGCAAGAGGTAATAAAATAATATAAAAACCAGTAAAGGTGTTATTCCCTGGCTTGTAAGCCTTTGCTTTGTGTATTTATGTGCAAGAGTAAATACTGTTAGGGATAGTGTTATCATCACAACTATTATAATCAGCTTGTAATAATTGAAGTCCAATAAATTGAGATTTAGATTAAGGTTAGCTATAAATGAGAATATGTCAAAGTCAACAAGGCTCAGGTTATGTAAACTATTAAACATGGGCTTAAAGACATTATAAAAGAGCACAAGAATTATTATTGTCATAGCAATAAAGCCAGCGCATAGCACCATTGGCATCTGCAATATGCCAAAGTCACCATATTCTTTTCTAAATATCATCTTCCTGTAATCCCAGACATTCAGGATAGAGCCCTTATTCCACCTGTTTCTTTGGAAGTAAAAATTTTTTAAACTGCTTGGAGCATATGTATATACATTTACATTCAGCAACTGTATTATTTTATACTGGTGTTTCTGCAGCCTGAATGCAATCTCCATGTCTTCTGTATTATGGCCCTGCCTGAATCCTCCAATCTTATTAATAATATCTTTCCTGTAAACGCCGAATGGCCCGGGTGTAACATGAATGCAGTTAAGGCTGCTCATTATCTTCTTATAGAAGAAATTCACAATATATTCATAGCATTGTATTTTCTGCAAAATTCCCTTGGGATTTTTAATCTTAATCAATGGCAGGACAGCAGCCACATTATTATCAGTAAAATAAGGCAGCATTTTTTTAAGTGCAGCTTTCTCTACAGAAGAGTCTGCGTCAAGGCATGTAAAAAACTCGCCTTTTGCTATCTTTAATGCATTATTCAGGGCAACCCACTTGCCTTGGTTAGCCTGGTTTATTAGTTTAATATCATATCCTTTATGTTTATCAATAAATTTCTCTGCAACATCTTTTGTTGAGTCTGTTGAGCCATCATTTACAATAATTATATCCAATTTATTTTTTGGATAATCAAGGCCAATAACAGACTCAAGAGTCTCCAGAATAACATCTTCTTCATTATATGCAGGAACAACAACTGAGACAAGTGGAAATTTTTTAATAACTTTCTTTTTTTCTTCCTTGCTATCTAAAAAGGTTATAAGCCAGAATATTGTATAAAATAATGTTATCATATAAATAACTGGCAAGACTAAGTTTACTAAATCCATCTTAAACCTCTTTGATTATTTCCCATATTTCTATGCCTTGGTTGTTGTATATATTATTAAATGTTTCGTTATTTCTAAACAAAAACAAGAGGCCCTGCTGCTCTTTTTCCCAAACCAAACCCTGCTTCATCTCATTATCAATCCATATATAGTTTATATTGTATTTTTCCAAAAGGCTTTTTGTATTCTTTAGATTTCTTGAATAAAATATTTTCAAAGAATCATTAAATTTTTCTTTTGCATCGGGGAAATATTCAAGCATTTTGTCTGTTACAACAGGCCTTTCTGCAACAGAGTTTATCCAAAAGCCTTTTGAGTAGTGGGAAAAAACAATCTTATCTGACTCTGAGTAATGCTTAAGCCAATCAAGGCTTTTTATTATCTCATTATCAGGCTGCATATTGCTAACCCTATTTAAGTAAGATATTGTTGAGAATACTAACCCACAGATTATAAGAAGTATAGTAAGATTTTTTATTATCTTAACCTCCCAGTGCATATCTCTTATTTTAACAAATGCGTATCCGGCAAAGACAGAAAAAACAAATGTTAAGTATACAATAACATTTTTTGCATAAAAAGAGGATGCAATTATAATTAAAAGCAGCAAGAAAATAAATAAATGCTCTTTTTTCTTTTTCCACATCAAAAAAAATCCAGCAATTGCAAGAAAAATATTAAAAATACCTATTCCTATTAAAGCTCCAAAGTCAGATATGGAATTCTGGAGTATATTTTCTACAGGAAGAACTTTTGTCTTTTGCTGAAAGTAAAGTGGAAAACAGAGGGCTGATATTATGAATAATATAAACAAAAAGACTGCAGCTTTTTTTGATTGAAAGGAAAACATTGGTTTTGTAGGTTTAATTGGGCTTTCCTCTTTTTGTTTCTCCTCAATCAGATAGGATATAATTATAGTTATTGCTAATAAAGCATTGAACATGCCAAATGGTATTGTTGCAGCAAAAGCAAGCAGTGACAGAATAGTAAGAAAAATGTTCTTTTTGAAAAAAAGATATATGCCTAGCAAAGTCAGAAAAACAGGAACAGAATGAGTGTTTGAAATTGCAGATAGATAAATAAACGCAGGGGATATAACTAGGATTAATAAAATAACAAATCTCTGCGTTATTTCTATTTTAAATTCTTTAAGAACTAAATAAAAAACAAGGACAGAAA
>JAHIFA010000135.1 GCA_018901315.1 Nanobdellota archaeon
ATAAGCTAAGTAGTTCCCTGCTGGGCCAGCACCAACTATTGATATCATAACCATTTTATAGAAAGGTTAACATAATCCTTTATATGTTTTGTCTTATTATTATAGCAATTATTTCTTTTTGCAAATAAAAAAGATTCTTTTTTCATCTTTTTTTACTGGTTGGTTCTTGCTATTAACAATTTCAAGAATGTTAAAATGGCTTTTTAATCTAATTTTAATTTCACTCAAAGCAAAAGCTCTTTCATGAATTTTTTCTTTTGATATGTAACATTTTTTTCTCTTTATTTTTTTGAACATTGTTATATTCCATTCTGCAGAATTTTTGCCCAAAGATTTAACTTCAATAATACAATATTCATTGTTCTTTTTGAGTAACTGGACTGGATAATTATAAAAATTATTTAACTGGCTCGGGGTATTTACATCAAAAATAAATAAACCACCTTTACTCAAATGTTTGTAACTGTTTATAAAAGTTTTTTTCCATTCATTTAAATTCAAAAGATGATTAATTGAATCAAAAATGCAAAAAATAACATCAAATTTATGTTTAATATTGAATGTGCGCATATCTGCTATAAAAAAATTCACTCTTTTTTTCTTTTCTTTAGCTTTTTCAATCATTTGTCTAGAAGCATCAAAACCCCAGCAATCGTAGTGCCTGCTTAACTTATTGATGACTTTTCCAGTACCGCATGCCATCTCAAGAATTGACTTTGCATTTGGGTGAAATTTTTTTATTTTCTTTTTTATTAAATTATAAGTTATATTTGCATGGGTATCCATACAATCATAAAAGTCTGCAAAATCATGATAACAACTTTTTTTTGCCATTCTATTTATAAATACCCATTAAACTATTTAAATGTTATTATAGGTTGTAATTATTTAGTATTTTGAAGGATTACTCAGGATATCCTGCAATCCCTTAAGCACATTCTGCTTGTTAAACCTTAATGTCTGAACTACAAATAATAACATTGCTGTTGCATTTGCTCCCATTATGCTTCTAGAACAATTACTTATTTTTCTTATAATAACCAATGCTCTTAATTCCCTTTCGCTAATGTTGTTTGTAGCATCAATATGCTTGTCAGTTACAAACCTGAACAAGTTCTCAACATCACGATAATACAAATTATTTACAAACCTCCATACAGTCAAACTTTTGTAATGCCTTAAGAAATGTTTTGTTTTATCATTATTTAGTGTTCCTATTTAATATCTATTTTATAATAGTAAAAAACCAAAAGGTTTATATATTTGTCTTATATCTTATAAAAAATAGTTGGGGGTAAATCAAATGAAAAACTATAATCCTTTAAATAATCTAACTAACAAGATTGGAGATTATCTTCAAAATAATTCTGGAAAAATAAAATCTGGAGTAAAATATGGTATAATACTTCCCACTGCTTTGGCAGTTGGTTTAAGTGTTGCACCAAAATTACAAGAAACAATCAACAAGATTATGCCGACAGCAGGCACAAATATTTCTCAGGCTTATGCAGCTGAACTAAAACAGGGCTTATACCTCTGGGGGCCTCAAATCGAACAATTTGCCGAGGCAAATAAAAACACCTGGATTATGGGTGAGGAATTTAAGAAAGTCCTGACTAAAGAGGAAATGAATGAATTCAGCGAATTTGAGAAAAAACTGAATGAGTTCATTGATTACACAGGTATGACACAAAAGCTTTTGATTGATTTAGACAAATTATATGCTATTAAGATAAACCCTTCAACAAAAACTGAAAATGGCTCTATTATATATTATATAGGAAATCTTGAAGATAAAAATTCTGTAAGGGTTGGATTAGGCGAGCTTGAGGTTGATATAAATAAGGATTTTGAAGAGATTCTTAAAGGAGCATACAAATATAATAATTTGCTTGAGCAGATAGAAGCAAAGGCACAGACACCTGAAATAAGTTTAGCAGATAAAGTTAAGGAAACTAAAAGAGATACAATCTCAAAAATACAAGAGGAAAAAGAATTACAGGAACAACAAAATTTAGAGGGTTATGTTTCAGAACTACTCAATATTGTCAATAACAGGTTTCAAATAATTGACTTAGAAAATTCCAAAAGAATTCCAGTAGAATACAATCTTTATGGCGTTCCAAAAGAAAGCCTTGATGATAAACTGCTGGAGGAACTAAATCTGTCTCCTGATATGAAATTAAGTGTTGAGGAGATGATTGTTCAAAACAAAAAGGTCTTTGTTTATAATATAATTGACTCAGATGACTTAAATGACGGGAACATCACAAAATATCTCCTTCTTGATGGAAGAACAAAGGCATTATTTGATGAAAAAAATAAAGATGATTCTTATACAATTAAAATAGTTAAGTCAAAACTTGGAAATAATAAGATAGAGCCAGTAATGTCAGATTTAATATTAACATCATCACTTAAGAAAGATTATAACCTTTACAGGATAAGCGACGGTGAAACTACTTTTGGTTTTGTGCTTGCCCCAGAAAAATTAGCAATAGAGGAGATTCTTAAGGAATATAAATTAGTTAATGGGGCTATTCTTGGCTCTGCTTTTAAGCCTGAAAAAATAGAGCCAGTAACACCACCAATAATACCACCAATAATACCTCCGGTAATACCTCCAGTAACACCACCAGAAGAACCAGTAACACCACCAGGACCGCCTGTTTTAATTGACGAAGGGGGAGATGATGTTACTACAACAACACCAACACCTGAACCAGAACAACCTGTTTTAATTGATGAAGGCGGAGATGATGTTACTACAAATTCAAAGATGGGGGGAAAATGATAAAAAAAATATTAAGTTTTTTGCTAATTTTATTTTTTGCACAAGTAGTTTTTGCAGGAAATATTCAAACAGTAAGTTATTATAACGAAGCCGGACAGCAAGTAAACCACGTTCAAATGATAGTTTACTCATGTGCTAACAATGAAAAATCTTGTAATGCGGTGGTTCAACCTCCACTATTTAACCAAAATAGCGGTGAAGTAAATTACTTGGTTGTTGAATACCCTGAAACAAGTTATTACGCATATTATGGAAAATATATCTATGCAAATGGATATCTGCCAAAAGCATATTCTGTAACAAGCTATTCTACCGGAGGAGTATTCACACAAAACGTAATATTTAATAAAGGCCAAAATTGTAGATCTCCAATTGATAGTTTTAGCATGACAAATAGTGTTTATGCAAATGAACCTTTAGTTGTGAATATTAATGTGGCTGTTGATGCAACAACTTATTCAGCATTTCATGATGCAGGAATCCCTCCGTACTATGTACCGGGCGAATATGTTAATTTTTACTCTGCAGAAACTTTAGTGACATTTGAAGTGTATAATCCATCTGGACAATTAGTTTATACTGATTCAACAACTGTAAATATTTACATGGATACTTCACAAGATGTTTCTTTCAGTTGGACCCCTACAACTCATGGAAATGGATATTATGCTTTAGTAAAAACTTCTGTAATTGATGACCAATGTGCATCAACTTTGGAATATGAATCAACTAAATCATTTAATGTTTTACCAGCAAGACCAACTAATGAATATTATTTGTTACTAAACAACTTAGAAATAACTAGCATTAGTGCAATATTTGAAACAGATTCAGAAATTGATTTTAGGTATGACAAAGTTAGTAATGAAGTAGATGATTCTGATCCAAGAAACTACAAAGAATTACCATTCACAGCAATATACAGAGTTTATGATAAAGCTACAAGTTCTCTTCAAGCACAATCAACAGAACCAATTTCAACCAAAGGATCAACTGATGCAGTAACAATTAATTCATATTTTGATATAAGCACATTAAATACCGGTCAGTATTATCTTGAAGTAACTGGACAATTTAATCCAAGTGATGTTACTCCAGGTTATACTTTAGCAAATATTGATACAATAACAGTTGATTTTGAAATTCAGGCAATTCCTACACATAGTTTTATCTTCACAATAGCTGATGCTGAAACTGGAAATAGGATTCCAAATGTATATATTACTGTAACTCCAA
>JAHIFA010000136.1 GCA_018901315.1 Nanobdellota archaeon
AAGCACTAAAGAAAAAAGTAGATTTAGTGGAATATAATGCAATCAAACCTATTTTAAGGGAAGGTATTCTGAAAGAAGAGGTGCCAATTTTATGAAGAGGGATTTTAAGGTGTATATAAATGACGTCCTGGAAAGCATTGAAAAAATAGAGGATTACATAAAGGGCGTTAGTGAATCTGAGTTCAAGAAGAACCTGCAGCTTCAGGATGCTATTCTAAGAAGGCTGGAGGTAATTGGAGAGGCAGTAAAGAATATTCCCCAATCATTCAGAAACAAATATCCTAAAATTCCTTGGAAAGAAATTGCTGGGATGAGGGATGTTCTTATCCATGGATATTTTGGAGTTAATATTGAAAGAATTTGGAAAGTTGCTAAGGAAGATATCCTTCACTTAAAAAATAATTTACTAAAAATAAATATTAAATAACAATTCTTACCTCAAAACTTATCTGGTAATTTTCCACCAGACCATGTTTAAGACAATCTTAAAGCCGTCAATAACAGTAGTTCCCTTGTATTTATCTGAATAGATGGTTTCAATGGGAATCTGGCTATATCTTAAATTAGCCTTGCCAACATTAGCTATCATTTCAGATTCCATAGAGTAATCAACAGCATTCCATTTTATCTTATTATAAGCATCCGCTGTAAATGACCTGTATCCGCATTGTGTGTCTGCTATTTTTAATCCAAACAATAGTTTTGCCATAAAAAAGATAAACCAGTTTCCATATCTTAAAACAAAGGGCATATTCTTGTTCAGCCTGCGGTAGCCAAAAACAATATCTGCATTATCCAGTGCTTTAACAAATTCTAGTATCTCTTTTGGATCATGCTGGCCATCAGCATCAAGAACAACAATCTTTTCAGCTTTATTTTTGATTGCATATTCGCATCCTGTTTTTAATGCAGCGCCCTTTCCAAGATTGACAATGTGCTTCAAGACAAAAGCCCCTGATTTTTCTGCAACAAATGGTGTTTTATCCTGAGAGCCGTCATCAACAACAAGAATATTCTTGGCAAACTTCTTTGCTTTTTTAATTACTTTTTCTATGTGCTTCTCCTCATTGTGAGCAGGTATTACAACCCAAACCTTATTCAGCTTTTTCAGTTTCATCTATCCCCTTACCTTCCCAGTTTATCTTCCAGACATAAATATCTGCTCCAGTAACATCTGTTACATGATGGAAAAGCTCAAAATGCTTTAGGCCATAGCCTTGGTAAAAGAAGAGCTTTGTGAACATGCTTGATGCAAGCTCAGGTGCCATCAAGATGCTTTTAAAGGAGTCTCCTTCGGGTATTAATGCAATTGAATAAGGTATTGCATTATCAATATACTTTTTCTCATGAATTCCATCTTCAGTTGGATAAACAATTGAGCTCGGATGCAATATGCCATCCTGCGTAGGCATTTCAGCATTCATTGTTGTTAGGTTGATATTAAATCTTATCAACTGGTTTCCACTAAAGATGTGGTCACATTGTATAGTCTCATTATCTATTTTTTTGCATCCTGAAAGCCCTGTTGCATAGCCAGGCCATCCTGAAACCCATTTATCTGCATCTATTGTCTGTATTTCATAGTAAATATTATCTGCATTCTCCTCTGACAAATTAAATTTATCCATAAGTATTTGTGTGCCTTTTGAAACATTCTTAATTTTCTTTACACTCTGGTACATAGATGCTCTCCTGAAATCCCATGAGCCAAAGTGGCCCCAGACTCCAGCCTTATTAACCATATCTGCTGATGTTATAAAATAATCTTCTGGAGGGTCGCAGTGAGTGTACTTCAATATCTTGCTGATATTTTCATCTGAAAACCCATGATTTAATAATGCCTTTTCTGCTTCTGATTTATCCAAAGGTATTATCTCATAAAGAATATCCATTGTTTTTATTGTATTGTTTGTTAAGTTATCAATTGCCATAAAACCATAATGCTTTCCGCAGTCAAGCATTCTTATAATGCCGACAGATTCATCTTCATTAGATGTCAGCATAAGCCTTCCAAGCCAGTGCGCCTGTGGCTGGTTCTGTCCGCCGCCGTCAAGGGTTACGCCCCTGTCTGCAATTGCCTTGAACCAGTGGCCAAAGTCCCACCATGAGTTTATGATAGCATCTTCTGAGGAGTTTTCTTTTATTTTTGTTAAGGCCTCATACCATGCATCATTCATGCTTGGAATCTCGTTTTTTGCAGTTGCCTGCGCAGTTTTCATAGGGTTAATCATTAAAAGGCTTAACAAAATAAATACAACAAAGCAGGATATTATCTTATTAAGCTGCATCTCCTTTGTTATCCATTTTGTTGCAAAATTGTATATTATTCCTAATGCAATTCCAAATCCAAGGCTGAATGCAGGCACCATTATCAGGACAAACCTGACTCCTTTTGTGCTTGCATATGTTGTTGCAAAGAACCAGATCATTATCAGGGAAGCATATTTTATATCTATTTTGCCATGCGAGTCTTTTTTAGTTAGTGTTAATAAAACGCCAATAAATGCTATAAACAAAAGGAATGAGCCGCCTATCTGCTGGACTATCTGGCTCCATGACAATGGATTTAACTCAGCAACTGTTGTATAGACATTATACCAGAGGGTTGTTACAGCAACAGACTTCATTCCTGCAAAGCGTATATATTCCGTGAATGCTCTTGTAAATACATCTAAGCCCATAAACAATGTGACAAATATTCCAGAAGACAGCAAGAATGTAACCAAAATAACTAATGTATTTTTTATTGGTTCATACCTTAGGATTCCTAAAACACTCTTTTTAAATTCTTTTCTGTGAACAATAACCTGATATAAAATATAAATTCCTGCAGTTCCAATTAAAAAGTTAAATATAAATGACCATCCGCTCCATGCAAAGCTGAACAAGCCAATGCATAAGCCGCTAAGTGATGCAAGAAAGACTCTTTTTAAATTATCTTTTACTTCAAATGCCTCTAGGAAAATCCATGAAATTAACAATGGAAAGAAAACATTATAAGGGTCAGTGTCTGCAAAGCCGCCGGCTGTCCTGCTTATGAAAAATGGATGGATTGCAACCATAAGCCCTGCAAAAAACCCTCCAACATTGCCGCTCACTCGCTTTGCAATAAAAAATGCAGGTATTACTGCAAGTGAGGATATTATAACAGGAACATAAAAGCAGACTGCCATAAGTGAA
>JAHIFA010000137.1 GCA_018901315.1 Nanobdellota archaeon
AAGACCGATCTTGATTTGGTTTGAATTTAGTCTTTATCCAAACCCTATGCCTCTTTTTCTCAAAACTTTCCAGCATTCCCGGATAACTGCTTTTCTGTTTGGGACTTTTCTGATAGGTCATTAATTTATTCTATCACATCTATTTTCTGTTGGGGTCCTTGAGGATGCCAAACTAGAACCAACGCTTCAGCAACACATTTTTATTCCAATAAATCGATATTTTCAAAGAATCGAAAAAATAGGCTTAAAAAAATTTTCCTGATAAGGAATGTTTACAATTTCACCTCTGCGTCGATCTTTAATATATCTAATAATCCCATTAAAGTTTTTCTTATTAGAAAAACAACTAGTTAAATTCTCAATAATTATTCCAACAGTGGTATTTGTTTCATCTAAGTAAACGGTAATATTTTCCTTAACTGTTTTTGGATTGGCTGTATAGGGTATCTTTTTAGTAATAAATAACTTATCAGCAATTTCAATATAAGTTGCTTTCCATCCATTTTCTTTGCTTTTATCAAAAGTTATTCTTTTCATTTTTTTCTTTCCTTGACAAATTTTGGAGGAACTTTTCCTTCCTCGGGAATAACATCTGTATCCATTGCGCTAGCAACAATTACATATCTTTCTTTTGTAGGAGCCGGTTTATAATTAGGATTTTCAACTACTACTACCTTTGCATGCTTTTTAATGCCAAAAGATATTCCTTTAAAAGCATCAATTTTATAATAACAACTTTTGTCGTATGAAGGAAAAACTCTATCTGGATCTATCAAGGTATCGATATAAATTTGCTCATAGTTCAAAATTGTTTCATGCTTAAGGTGAGCTCTCCAATTCGATTTATGCCAATATGCTTTCCTCCCAAATTTTTCTGTACACCAGTAAAAATATTTATTTTTCTGAACCTGTTTTCTTTTTGCCATTTTTACGATTGTTCCCTAATAAAATAGTTAGATTTTTTTGAAGCGCACTCAGTAAACCACGAGAGATAATAACTCTACTTACAATAGTTACCTGATTTTCTGGAGAATCAAAACCAAAATCTATTACTGCAAGATCCCTTTTAATCTTTATAGCAAAACCGTCAGCGTATCTGCCTTTTCTGGTTTCACTATCAATATTTATCACAACTTTCTTTTGTTTCTTTGTCATACGTTTATTATTATAACACGAGGACCTTCTCGTCAAGCGGTAGTAAAGAGTGTTAAAAAAATAAGACTAGTTTCTAATATTTTTTATTAAAAATACTTAAATTATAGGGTAAGGGGATTTTCTCGAGGAAAAAAAATCGTGGGCCCCGCCCTGAGGTATTTCCGAAGGGTGCTCTAGCGAACGCCTGCCCGCCTTTGGTGGGACGTTGGAACTTATTTAATATCAAACCTAAACATTAATTCTGTTTGCTTACCATCGTTTTTTTTATAAAATTGATGAGCTTGCTTTAGTTCTCGTCCACTATCTAATTTAATAACTTTAATATCGTGCTTACTGCAATATTTCTTAATCTCGTTTAACAACTGTGAACCAACTCCTTTTCCTCTAACTGATTTCGTTACAATCATATCTTCTATATGTCCTCGTAACCATCCATGTTTTATATTAGGCAATAAATAAAATGTCGCCAAACCAATTAAATCATTATTCTCTTCCGCCACAAATATATGAGTATCATTTCGTTCTATTACACTTCGAAAAATCTCTTCACTTCTCCTTCTGTGCTCATTAGAAATAACTGTCTTCTTGCCTTCAGTAATATCTCTTAATTCATTATAAAGTTTAAGCACTTTAGCTTTATCAACTTTTGTAGCTAACCTAATCACCATTATCCTTAGCTTATCACAATTACTGGCTTTAAGTTTTCTTGAGGAAAAAACCGTGGGGTTCCCCTGAGCGAAGTCGAAGGGTGAGTTAGCGAATGACGTTGGAACCTATTAAAAATTCATGTTAGCTTATCACAGGGAACCATCATGTTATGATTTGAGTAGAAAATAGATCTTTTAAGTTTTTTGAGTTGATAGATGCGGTTAGATAACATATATTGAAGGTATGTTTAATCTTCAAATGATTGATTATATCAAGCATCAATTGGAGTTAAATCAATCCAGCGAAGTTATTAAGACTAATTTAATAAGAGCGGGGTGGAAACATGCTGACATAGAAGAAGCTTTTAAACAAATTACCTCACCGCCTACAATACAAAACCCGACTGATGATCGATCAACTGATTATAAGCAAGTTGGAAATGAACCATCATTAAATAAACCGAAATCAGTAAATGTTCTTTCAAACTTGTTTTTGGTACTGGCATTACTTAATATTCCTGGGGCCTTTACAGGAAGTGCTATGGTTTTAATCTTAAATCATACAATGAAATCTATCCCTGGTGGATTAGAATTTTCAGCTTTAAAAGCAATGCCGTTTGTCGGTTTAATTAGTGTTCCGGGTATGATTGCTTTTCCTTTGTTGTTATTAGCCGCTTTGAAGATTAGATCAGGAAGCTTGTCAGCATGGAGACTTAGTTTGTTTATTCTAGTTATGGTAATTGTTGTCAATATTGCTACGGGTTTTTTGACTCGCTCATTGGTGAATCCAATTTATCAGGCAACTACTACATTTTAAAACAATATGTCACTAACACAAATAATAACCTTTATATTTTGGATCGCACTATTTATTTTTCTGTTTGTATCTAAAAAAAACTTTACTCTGCCTGATACGAAACTATCAAAGAAAACCGTTATATTTTTGGTTTTAGTTTCAATTTTTGTTTTGGGTATCAATATCTCAATTTTTGGTGTCGCATATTTTAAGGCCTATCACCCTAATTATGAATACGATAAAATTTCACAACAAACCAGTTATCATGTTTATCAGCCGAGTTATTTGCCTCCGGGGATAGAACAAGCATCTAAATTTTATGTTGAAAAAAAAGAATTTGCAGGGAATAAAAGTTCGGTTCGATCTGCCTACGACATTCCAATTTCATCAATTGCCAAAGGATTAAAACCAATTATAACGGTAATTACACAAACTCAAGTTGATTCCTCCTTTGACATAAAAAATTATGTGCTATCGACATATAAAGGTGATAATCCACCGAATATACAACCTATCACTTTACCAAATTTTCCCAATAGACAGGCATATCTTCAAACCGGTGGTTTTGCCAAAACTGTATATGTTATTGCAACGGATAACGTGTTTATTTCAATTGCTTCACCTAAAGAAACCGAAGAGAATCTTCAAAAAATTGCTAATTCGTTAAGGTAAGTTCGAAAATAACCTTTGTAAGCGAACCGAGTGAAACAGATTTGTTAAAGTTCATGTTGGCTCATGGCAGGTAATTTTCTTGAGGAAAAACCGAAGGGTGCTCTAGCGAATGCCTGCCCTGAGTACCCTCGAAGGGACGTTAGAACCTATTTAGGGTAATTACAAACTAAGAAACAATGCCTATCCTATAATTTTTGATATAATATGCTCATGGGAAAAGAATTAGGCCAATCTTTTGAGTTTCTCAAAAAAATCTCTCCTCATGACGAAGAAGTGATACTGTTAGCCACGGTCTTCTTTTGGGGAAAATTTAACCGGCAGGCTATCCATGATGAAACTT
>JAHIFA010000138.1 GCA_018901315.1 Nanobdellota archaeon
ATCACTGTTTTTTGTTGCCCCTTTTTCACCCATCTTATAACTTTCTTAATTGCTTTCATTTATATATGTTGTTATTCTGGAATACTAAAAATAAAAAATATATTTTTAGAAATATATATTGCATGTTAGTTTTTTTATAAATGAAAAGAATTAAATTTAATTTATGTATAATTAATTTTAATAGGCTTTCCCATATTTTCAAATAGTCCATTAAGGCAAAGCGGTTCCTTATAAACTAATCCTTTAGGATATTCTGCATCATCTTTATTAATCTGCATTTGATTGTATTTCTTTAGAATTTGATTTGCTTTTTTTCTTTGTTCTGGAGTTTGTACATATTTTTGCATAGAATCATATATTTTTAGAAAGTTCTCTTCAATACTTTCTTGCTTAATCTCAACAGATGGTTTATTTTTAATATCCTCAAACATCTGTTCAAGAGTAAACACTATTAGCTTGAATTTGTCTATTATTTTTATCACTTCATTCTTAATTTTTTATAGTAATCAATTAAATTACTAGCAGATTATATTTAAACTTTTCTATTTTTAGTACTTTAAAGTAGATACTTATAAATCAATAATTTTTTTCCTTTTTTTGATTGCAGTCGGAGCCTCTCCGCCATGCCATGTGATTCTTGGCCTGACCATCATTGGATACATCCTTTCGTTTGTATCATCAAATATTAGAGCAGCTCCATTAACATGCGGCAGGTCATTAAGCTGTGCATCAAGGCCTTTTCTCATATAGCTCTGCATCAAGGCACTTAGTGCATCAATATCAATCTTGGCAGTGATCCTATGAGATATCACTGTATCTGACTGAGTCATTACATCTGTATGTATCTGGCCAGGTTGCTGTGAAGCCAAAACCAGAGATATTCCGGGTTGCCTGCCCTCTCTTAATATTGTCAACAATGCATGGGTTGCTGATGTTTTGCCTTCTTTTGGCAAGAATTCGTGGGCTTCATCAATCATGAGCCAGACCATTGGTTTTTTTTCCTTGTCAGGTATTTCCTCTTCAAAAAAAGTTGTTGTGCTTTTAACTGCCTCAAATTCCTCTGTTCTCCTTGCTATCATTCTCTCCCTGAACAGTTTTTGCGCAACCAGGCCAATTACCAATGAGCTTATCTCCTTGCTTCCCGGCAGGGTTGCATAACAGCTAACATCAAGTATTGTTATCTTTCCAGGGAGTATTAAATCCGTTAATGCAGTTCCTTTCTCACTGAAAAGCCCCCACTTTTCTGAAGACACAAACCTGTTTTCAACAGCATCCTTCACATTTTGCTCAACTTTTTTGTCAGCTTTTACCTCTTTTATTATATCGCCAATTGAGAAATTCTTTTTCTTTTCTTTTAGATTTAAGATAACTCTTTCTATTAGGACACCCATGCTGCTGTTTATTGGTATTTCGAATGTCATGCACCAATCAGCAGCATCAAACTCAGAGGGCATTATTGAGAATGAAAAGTCTGTTGGAATCCCTTTTTTCCTGAACTCATCATAATAACCTATTGGAGTAAATATCTTTACATCAAAACCACTGGCTTTAAGGCCCCATTCATCTAAAAGGTCTTCATCTTTTTTATTAGCATATTTCATTGTCCAGTATATGCCCATTGTGTCAAGTATCACGACACTAAGGTTTTTTGATATCTCTTCTGGAAGGTTTGACATTCCCTCTGCTATAACACCCAATGTATAAGATTTTCCGCAGCCTCTTTTTCCGCAGATAAAAACAATATGGGAGCGTATAACATCTAATAATATTGGATTGTATAATGATGTCACCTGGCCCATCTTTACAAAATGCTTTCCAAGAAGTATTGTTCCATCAAGGCCAAAGTCTTTCCTGTCTTTTTCGTTCCTGCCAATAATTATCTCATACATACTTTAATCAAAGAATGCTTTTATATAAATATTTGTTGGATTTAACAACAAGCTTTATATATTCATTTAATTTCTAAAGGATAAAATGATAACCAAAAAAGATTTTGAAATAATGAGGAAAGAGCTTGATGATTTTGACAGCCAAAGAGAGATTTTGATAAGAAAATCAAGGGAAGCAGTAAAACTATCAAAAAAAGTAATATATTCTGTTCACAGAAACGAGATTAAACAGTCAGATGGTTTTATGAAGCAGATAAAATCAGCAGTTGCAGAGCTTGATAAGGCTGCGAAAAAGACGCCTGCATTTTATTACTCTGGCCCATTTAAGATAGCAATCCAGGAGTTTGTTGAGGCAGCATGCTATCTTGAATTTGTAAAAAACAGGAATATTCCTTCTGCAAAAGAGCTTAAGGTTGATACAGAATATTACCTTTTGGGATTGTGTGACTTAACAGGAGAGCTTGTAAGAAAGGCAATAAATTCTGCAATAAACAATGATTATGATAAGGCATTGTTCATAAAGAAATTTGTAAATGATATCTACAATGAGCTAATGCTCTTTGAGTTTAGGAATGAGCTAAGAAAAAAGTTTGACTCAATAAAATATGATTTAAAAAAATTAGATGAGCTTGCCCTTGGAATTAAGCTGAAAAAATGATTAATGAAGAAAAAATAACCAAACAGGCAAAGGCTATTATGGATAATTTCATCAGGGCACTTGATAAAGCAGAAGGCGTTAAGGAAGAGTTTGGCTCTGAAAGAGAGTGTTCAATGAGAGCAGAGATAAAAAAAGACAAAGACCCTGAGTTCAGGAAAAGAATGTTCATGAATGCTCCAAAGAAAAGAGATGATTTTTTGGTTATGGAAAAGAAAAACTGGTAATTCTTATGATTAAGGAAAAGCTTGCCAATATAAAATCAAGAAAACTTAGTGCAAAGAAAAACATAGAAAATTTTCTAAAACTGATTAAGGAAAACAATAAGATTAATGCATTTATTTATGTCAATAAGGATGCAGTAACACAGGCAGAAGTTGTTGATAAAAAAATAAAGCAGGGAAAAGCCGGCAGGTTAGCTGGCTTGGCAATAGCTGTGAAGTCAAACATAAATGTTGTTGATATGCCAATAACCTGCGCATCAAAAACACTTGAAAATTATTATGGTGCATTTGATTCTGATGTTATAAAAAAAATAAAACAGGAGGATGGAATTATAATTGGCATGGCAAACATGGATGAGTTTGCATCAGGAATTTCTGGGGAAAGCTCTTATTTTGGGCCAACAATTAATCCTGTTTGCCCAGAAAGAGTTCCTGGCGGATCTTCATCTGGCTCAGCAGCAGCAGTTGCAGCAGGAATGTGCGACATTGCACTCGGCTCTGACACAGGCGGCTCTATAAGAAATCCTGCATCAAACTGCGGAATTGTTGGGGTTAAGCCGTCTTATGGAAGAGTTTCAAGGTATGGCCTTATTGATCTTTCGATGAGCTTTGACCAGATTGGGCCCTTGTGCAATGATGTTTTTGGCTGTGCATTGATGCTTGAAATAATATCTGGCAAGAGTGATTATGATTCCATTAGTTATGATAGGCCTGTTGAAAAATATTCTGATTTTAAGAAAATAAATAAAATTAGAATTGGATTAAGTTCTGACTTTGAAAAACTGTGCAAGGATAAAAGAATCTATGATTTAATAAAAGATTGTGCAGAAAAATTGGCTGAAAAAACAAATTCAAAAATAAAAAAAATCAATCTAGAATATGTTGACTTAGCTGTTCAGACTTATTATCCGATTGTTTATGTTGAGTTCTTCTCTGGCACAAGAAAATTTGATGGAAGAAAATATGGCAGAAAGATAGAAGACTCATGCGGCGAGGAAGTTTTGAGAAGAATTATTGGCGGAAAAGAAATATCAAAAGCAGAATATCACGGAACATATTACAGAAAAGCATTAAGGGTAAAGGACTTAATAAAAAAAGATTTTGATAATGCTTTTAAAGATGTTGATATTATTATAAGTCCAGTAACACCCAACTTGCCCCATAAATTAGGAGATAAAATAAATCCAGAAGAAGCATATGCATTTGATGCACTTACAATCCCTGCTAATCTTGCAGGAATATGCTCTGGTGTTGTAAAAGCCGGAAAAGTTGATAATGTTCCAGTTGGCCTGCAGATATTTGCTCCTGCATTCAAGGAAAAGCTTTTGTTTGATGCAATGAAGGTATGGGAAGATTTAAATATATAAAAGTCTTAATGGATGGTGAGAATGAAAAAAGAGTTTTTGTTCTTGTTTTTAGTAATGCTTATCAGCGGCTGTGCTCAGAAGATTATTGAGCCGGAAAATGAATTTATAGAGCAACATGCTCAGGAGGTGGTAAAAATTGATTTAATTGGAAAATCTGTTTTAATGATAATAGCTCCATCTAACTTTAGGGATGAGGAATTATTAGACACA
>JAHIFA010000139.1 GCA_018901315.1 Nanobdellota archaeon
CAATGCATGCCTAAAAAAGATAAGCCAGAAGTAGAATTATTTGTCATGTCTCACTGCCCATATGGAACGCAGATTGAAAAAGGAATGCTCCCTGTTGCAAGATTATTGGGGGATAAAATTGACTTTAATATAAATTTTTGCAGTTATGCAATGCACGGAAAAAAAGAACTTGATGAACAGACATTACAGCACTGCATACAGAAAGAGTATAATGACAAATACCTAGATTATCTTGCCTGCTTTTTGAAAGAGGGAAATACAGATGACTGCCTTAAAGAGGTTGAGCTTAGTGGAAAAATGGATACATGCATAGCAGAAACAGATGCTAAATTTAAGATAACAGAAAAATTTAATGACCAGTCAACATGGAGTGGCGGAAGATACCCATTATTTGATGTCTACAAGGAACTAAATGAAAAATATAGTATCAGTGGCTCACCTAATCTGGTAATAAACGGAGTAACAGCAAAAAGTGGAAGAGATTCAGCAAGCCTGCTTAATGCAATATGCACTGGCTTTAAGGTTAAGCCAGCTGAATGCAATGAAGAACTTTCATCAGAGAATCCATCAGCAGGATTTGGATTTTCAGCAACAGCAGCATCAACCTCAAGCGGCTCCTGCGGATAAACAAATGTTTCTTTAATTTTATTTTTTTAATATTTTTTAGATACTTGTTCTTCAAGTCAGTTATCATTAGAAATAAAAATTAATTAAAAAAACAAAAAATTAAATAAAAACTTACAAGTCACTGCTTGTAAGAATAGTTATTCTCGTGTCATCAGGCTTTATCTTGGAATCCATTGCAACTATATACTTAACAGCTGTTCTTTCTGCTGTCCTAGCTAAATCACGGTCTATTGACCCATCAAAAACAATTGCATGAACGCCAGACTTAAGGCTCTTAATAGTTGTCTGCAGTTCTGTTATTGGCACTTTTCCGAGAATATTAAGTTTTGTGTCAAGAACATAAGCACCACGAGTTCCAATAAGGTCTTCAAGCATATCCTTGAAAGCCTTTTTTTCCTCTACAGATATTTTCACTGTCTTTGAAGGTTCGGACCTTCTGGTTTGCTCAGGCCTCCTGGTTTGCTCAAACCTTTTTGGGCTACTAAACCTTGGCCTTTGTTCTGATTGTATTTTTGGTTTTTCTGATTCGGTGTTTCCATTATTTTCTTTTATATCGAGTTTTGCCTGCTCAACTGCAATTCTGCCCCTCAATGCCTTATGTATCTCTTTCTTTGTAATTTCTTCAACTTCCTTGCCATCTGGCGCTTTTGTAACATAGTCTATTTCTGCCATTCCTGTAATCTCCTTAATTATAAGGTCTCCGCCGCGGTCACCATCTACAAAAAGAGTTGATGTTTTCTTTTTGCACAAATCAACTATTGAATTTGGTACAGATGTTCCGTTCACTGCTATTACATTCTTAAAGCCATGCTTCAGCATATTCAGGACATCTGCTCTTCCCTCTACAATAATTATTTCATCTGACTCGTCTATTGATGGTCCTGCTGGTAATCTATCTATCCCATACTCCTGTATTTCCATTACCCTTACAGAATATGCTACCTCATCTGCTAACTCCTGGCTGTCTGGGATGACATTGTCCATCATTGCTTTCAAGAGATCTTTTGCCCTTTCTATGACAAATTTTCTTTTTGAAACTCTCACATCTTCTATATTTTGCACTTTGATCTTTGCAGTACATGGACCAATTTTCTGGATTACCTCTAATGCAGCTGCTATTATTGATGTCTCTGCCTTATCCAGAGATGATGGGATAAGTATTGAGCCATTTGTTTTTCCTGATTTTGTTTCTAAGTTAACCTCAATTCTTCCTATTCGTCCGCTTCTCTGCAGTTCCCTTAGTTCTAAATCTGCTCCTAAAAGCCCTTCTGTCTGGCCAAATATTGCTCCTATTACATCTGGTTTATCAACAATTCCTTCAACTTCTATTACGGAATGAACTATATATTTTGATGATACCTGACTTATCTTTGCCATTTTAATTTCCTCCAATGTATACTATGTATTTTATTCTATGTTCAAGAAGGAGTAATATAATTCATAGTACTAACTGATACTATGATTTATTAAAGTGAATAAACCTATGAACATGATGACTCCTTCTTTATTTTAGTACAGAACAAGCTTTAATAATTTTTAATTTGAGTTTAAACTCGTCTTTTTCCTATTTTTTTAAAAAATAACCCCTTAAATGGATGATAATAGTGAATAAAGCTCTTAGCTTGCTCTATACGGTTTTTTATGAACGTTAAATGTTTTGTTGCCCGCAACACTAACTCCCAAGCTCATTGCTTGAATTTATCGTTAGCTCCATTGAGTACTCTCGTGACGGGCTGTTTTATGCAAGAGTACCTTAAATTCATCGCATAACAGAGCGTTATGTCTTGTAAAAGGACTTTATTTGCACAGAAAATAATATGGGATTTGGCCTATAAAAAGCTTTGGTTTTTTATGGTTTTAGGCTATTCTCAAGCCATTTTTAACTTTATTGTCTGGTTTTATTAGAACCACATCTTTATTGTCTAAAACAACACCCAATACCAGAACCTCGGAGACAAAGTCTGCTATCTGCTTTGGCGGAAAATTAACAACTGCAATTATTTGTTTGTTAATCAAATCTTCTTTTTTGTATAGCTTTGTAATCTGGGCGCTTGATTTTTTGATTCCAAGCTCGCCAAAGTCAATAGTCAACTTATAGGCCGGATTTCTGGCCTCAGGAAAATCCTCTATTTTAACAATAGTCCCAACGCGCATGTCAACTTTTTCAAAATCCTGCCAGGTTATCATAAAAAATAAGAAAATCAATTATTATAAAAAACTGTTGTTTGATAAATCAATAACTTATATAAAGAGAGTTATTATCTCATTTTGCATGGCAAAAATAGCAAAAGAGAAATTCAAAACCTTTGGAAATGTATTTGACAACTTCACTATTCGCAATCTTTTTGAGCTTTCCTCAAAAGGCTTTTTTGAGGAAGGTTCTCTCAGCCCCATATCAATTGGCAAAGAATCTAATGTTTTTTCTGCTAAAAGCAAAGATGGAAAGATTGTACTAAAAATTTACAGGCTGGAAACATGTGACTTTAACCAAATGTATAAGTATATAAGGAATGATCCACGGTTTTTGGGCCTGAAAAAGCAGAGGAGGAAGATTATATTTGCATGGGCGCAGAGGGAATACAGAAATCTTTTCAGGGCAAGGGAAGCTGATGTAAAAGTCCCAAAGCCGATTGCATTCCTTAATAATATTCTTGTTATGGAATTCATTGGAAATAATGAAGCTGCTCCAAAGCTTAAAGATTCTGCTCCGGCTGACCTAAAAAAATGCTATAATAAGATTAAAAAATACACAAGAAATTTCTATAAAGCTGGTTTTGTTCACGGCGACCTTTCAGAATTTAATATTCTTAACCTTAATGGCAATCCTGTTTTCATTGACTTATCGCATTCAATACCCATTAAAAGCCCGGGTGCATCTGAACTAATTGAAAGGGATGTAAAGAACATATGCAGATTCTTCATGAAAAATAGAGTTAAGCTTGATTACAAAAAAGAGCTGAAAGAAATTATTTCTTGATTTTAAAAAATAAAAACTTCATTGCATTGCTGCAATGAAGAAAAAATTTTGCCTTCAATTCTTAAAGATTGGGGGTGATTAAAAATGAAGGCAAAGAAAACAACACCTAAAAGGTGATCATTATTGCACTATTTCAATGCCAAGCTCATCATTGATTTCCTGCATCTCGACACTTGTTTCTTGCTCGCGTGCCTTTCCAAGTATCCATGGGGATTTAACGCCTGTCATAATTGTCATAACAGTGAGTTTTCCCTTCATTTCCTCGCTTATTCTTGCTCCCCAGATTACATTTGCATCCTGGTCCATTGATTCTGTTACAAGCTCTCCAACTCTTGTAACCTCATCAAGAGTCATGTCAGGGCCTCCTGATATGTGGATTAATGCACCTGTAGCTCCCTTGTAGCTTATGTCTAATAAAGGATTGTTTAATGCGCCATGCACTGCTTCTTCAACTCTGTTGTTTGTGCCAGAAGAGCCAACACCTATTGCTGCAACATCTCCATTTGTCATGATTGCCTTTACATCAGCATAGTCAAGGTTAACAAGTGAAGGAACAGCTATTGTCTCAACAATACCTTTTATCATTGTTGAAATCAATTCATTTGCAACTGCAAAGGCCTGCTTAACTGGAAGGTTCCCTGCAATCTCAACTAAGCGGTTGTTATCAATAACTATCACAGTATCAGTCACCTCTCTTAATTGCTGCAAGCCAAATTCTGCCTTGTCAACTCTTGCTCTTTCTATCCTAAATGGCATTGTGATTGTACCTATTACAATTGAACCTAATTCCTTAGCAACCTTTGCAATTACTGGTGCAGAACCTGTTCCTGTTCCTCCACCCATTCCTGCACATATAAAAGCCATATCAACACCTTTAAGGGAGTCTTTTATATCCTGTATTGATTCTCTTGCTGCTTCTGCTCCTTTCTCAGGGTAGCCGCCACATCCAAGCCCTTTTGTAATATCTTTGCCAATCAAGATTTTTCTATCTGCTTCTGAAATATCAAGATGCTGCTTGTCTGTGTTAGCAGCTATTATCTCAGCCCCTTTGATGCCCTTCCTATACAGCCATGAGACCATATTATTTCCTGCTCCACCAGAACCAAACACTTTTATGTTTGCCTGTTTTACTTCTATTCCTTGAAATTCGTTTTTTGCATTGTTTTTTAATGCGTTCTCTACAATAAAGTCCATTTTTCCAAAACCCCCTTTTTATTTTTTTATATATACCTCTATAAAAACATGTTCTGCAATATAAATATTCTAATACAATAATATTTATATCATAGCTCTGCTTTTACTTTCTTAGAAAAAGTTTAGTTAGTTGCGCCAAAAACTGATTAAATAAAATTTAGGTTTTAAAACTCAGTAAAGCTTGATTAAAAGAATAGTTAGTTATTAACTTGCGCCAACAAAGTTAATTATACTTATTTAATAAACTAACTTATATATAAATATTTCTAACTTTCAAAATATATTTTCTAGATAGTATGCTCTATTTCATTTGGAAAATTAAAAAGATTTTTATACTGATTAAGGTTGTTTTCTGTTATGCCACTACACTTTATTGGGATTGGACTTTACGACGAGAAAGATGTTTCCTTAAGAGCTTTGGAAACAATTAAAAAATGCAATATTGTTTATTTGGAAAATTATACAAGCATTTTATCATGCAGTGTAAAGAAACTTGAAGAATTTTATGGAAAAAAAATAATTCTTGCTTCTCGTGAATTAGTCGAGAAAAAAGCAGAAGAAACAATATTGAAGTATGCTCTTGAAAAAGATGTTGCTTTTCTTGTTGTAGGTGATCCTATGTCTGCTACAACTCATATTGACCTAAGATTAAGGGCAGAGAAAGCGGGCATTGAATGTGTTGTTATACACAATGCATCTGTATTTTCTGCTGTTGGTGTTACTGGACTGCAGCTTTACAAGTTTGGAAGAACAACAAGCATTCCCTTTCAAGAGGAGAACTGGCATCCAGAAACACCTTATAATGCAATAAAAGAGAACATGAAGAATGGGCTGCATACATTGTTATTGCTTGATTTAAGACCTTATGAAAAAAGATTTATGAGTATTAACCAGGCTATTGAATATCTGTTAAGTATAGAGAAGAGAAGAGAAGAAAAAGTGTTTTCTAAGGGCTTATTTTGTGTTGGGTGTGCAAGACTCGGCTCACTAAAGCCCTGCATTAAGGCTGGAAATGCAGAAGAGCTGCTTAAAGAGGATTTTGGAAAGCCAATGCACTGCCTGATTGTTCCTGGAAAGCTTCATTTTGCAGAGGAAGAAGCTCTGGAACTATTTAAAGTTCACAAATGAAACATTGTTTCAAAAATGAAAACATTTATATAATTCTTATTATTTTTAATTTAAATGCCTGATATTGATATTCTAAAGCAGTTGTTTGACAAGAAGATTCTTAGGATTATTGATGTATTTCTGCAGAACAAAGATAAGCAATTTTATCTCAGGGAGCTTGGCAGGGCTGCTGATGTAAGCCCTGCAACAACCTACAGGATTATTGGAAAGCTTGTAAAAGCAGGGATAGTTGAAGAAATAAAAATCTCAAAATTCAAGGTTTATAAAATAATAATAAATGAAAAAACAAAGGGGCTGGCAAAGCTATTAAAGGAAGAGGTAAATCCATTGGAAATATTTATTGAAAGAACAAAAGAGCTGGATGATATTGACTCAATAATATTGCAGGGCGAGAAAACAAGCAAAAGTGCAAATATCTTAATTATTGGGGATGACAATATCTCAAAAAAGGTTGATGAGATAGCAATAGATATAAAGCAAAAGCATAACTTTAATATTGATTTCCTTATATTATCTGACCTGCAGTTCAGGCAGATGACAAAGCTTGGGGTTTACTCTGGAGATAAAAAGGTTCTCTGGAAAGGGGAGTAAGGATAATAGATGTCAGCAGAAATTCATTTTGCATATACTAATGGTTTAGGAAAATTTATTAATTATGCCTTATAACTGATTATTATGTCATGGATATTATTCTCAATTTTAGCAGCTCTGGTATGGGCAATTGTAAATACAGTAGATAAATATATTTTTACAAAGTGGATTAGAAAGCCAGTTATTCCTCTTATGATTCTTGGTATAATTGGATTAATTGCAAGTTTTTTTGTGTATTTGTTTCACGGCTTTTCCTATTTATCTTATTTTAATATTGTCTTGGCTTTTGTTACTGGAATTTTATATATCTTATCAATGCTTTTTTATTTCAAAGCAGTAAAAATAGAGGAAATTTCACGAGTTGTTCCTTTGTTTTATTTAACTTCTTTGTTTGTTTCAATTCTTGCAGCAGTATTCCTGGGAGAAATTTTTACTCCTGTAAAATATTTAGGCATATTTTTATTGATAATTGGTGCAATCCTTGTCTCTTCAAAAAATTTCATAAAATTTGGTTTTGGAAAAGCCTTTTGGCTTATGATTGCTGCTTCTTTAGTATTATCTGTAAATGTGATTATAACAAAGTATCTTCTTGATTTTGCTGATTTCTTGACCATATTTTCATACATTAGGATTGGAGCATTTTTTGCTTTAATTCCAATATTCTGCTTTAGTTTTAAGGATTTAATATCTACAGTAAGAGAGCATGGCAAAAAAGTGATTATTGTAATATCTTTAAATGAAATACTTAATTTAGTTGGTGTTCTATTAATTACAATTGCAATGACAAAAGGATATGTAACTTTGGTAAATGCCCTATCCTCAGTCCAACCATTTTTTGTTTTATTATTTGCTGTAATCTTAAGTATTTTTTATCCAAAAATACTAAAGGAAGAAATTGGAAAGTCAGCTGTACTGCTAAAACTGATTGCCATAACTCTGATGTTTATTGGTGTAATCTTAATAATCTAATAAGAAAAAGAAAGAAGGGGCAAGAATATCTAATTATGTCAACATTTTTAAAAAGGAGTTTATTCCTTGATAATATGCATTTAACAGAAATAGTATTAAAAGATGGAAGAAAATTTGAGGGAATTATTGAAAGACAAAGATTTGATCCAGACATCTTTGAACATGCATATATTAAACTAGATGGGCAAATATTATACATTAAAAATATTTCTTCTGCAATAACTCAGGCGGACAGGATATCTTCTACTAAAACTGGAGATATTGATGAAATCGAAAAAATGCAAAAATTATGGGAGCAATACAAAAGAGGAGAGGTTTTGGGAATAGGTTTAGTAGAAGAAAAATATAGGTTGCCTTCCGAGCATTAATTTCGCAGCAATGGTAATTTAACCTGATTTTCAGCAAAAACTTTATATAATAAGCCCCTTGTCCTTAGTAAAATGGGATTGCCAAAGCATTATGAACCAAAGGAAGCAGAAAAGAAATGGCAGGAGTACTGGGAAAAACAGGGAATTTATAGGTTTGACCCTGATTTAAAGAAAGAGTTATTTTCATGCGATACTCCCCCTCCAACTGTTTCTGGAAAAATGCACATAGGCCATGCCTTAGCATACTCACAAGCAGATTATGTTATGAGATTCCAGAGAATGCTTGGAAAAAATATTTTTTACCCATTTGGCTTTGATGACAATGGTCTTGCAACAGAGCGTTTTGTTGAGAAAAAATGCAAGGTAAGGGCTAGAGATATGCCAAGACCGGAATTCATAAAGCTATGCCTTAATGAAACAAAAGAGGCTGAAAAAGAGCTTAAAAAAGACTGGTCATCATTGGGAATATCGCCAGACTGGTC
>JAHIFA010000140.1 GCA_018901315.1 Nanobdellota archaeon
AATTGGCGGCTATCTAAACAACAAAGGGATTGCATCATCAACAGGCTCTGCATGCTCTGCAAAAACACTTGAGCCAAGTTATGTTTTAATGGCAATTGGATTAAGCCCTGAGCAGGCAAACAGCAGTTTAAGATTAACTCTAAGCAGGTTCACAACACAGGAAGAAATAGATTATACATTAAAAGTATTGCCTGAAGTAGTAAAAAGCCTGAGAAAAATCTCCCCTTTTTGGAAGGAATAAAAATGTATTCAGAAAAAATATTAAGGCATTTCAAAAACCCAAAGTTCGCAGGAGAAATAAAAAATCCTGATGCAGTTGGCCAGGCGGGAAACCCGCGCTGCGGGGATGTAATGAAAATCTTCCTTAAGGTAGATAAAGGCATAATAAAAAACATTAAATTTAAAACATTTGGTTGCATAGCTGCAATTGCTGCATCAGACATGATGTGCGAGCTTGCAAAGGGAAAAACAATTGATAATGCATTGAGAATAAAAGCAGATGATATTGTCAAAGGGCTTGGAAAAATGCCCCCAATAAAATACCACTGCTCAATACTTGGAACACAGGCATTAAAAAAAGCAATAGAAAACTATAAGAGGTCAAAAAAATGAAAATAACAAAAGATACAACATTAGCAAAGGTTTTAGAGGTTAAAGGCGCTGAAAAGATTCTTTCAGAGTTTCAGATGCCATGCTTAGGCTGTGCCATGGCGCAGATGGAAATGGACACCCTCAAGCTTGGTGATATCTGCAATATGTATGGCCTTGATCTTGATAAACTATTGAAGGAATTAAATATTATTGTTAAGGAGAAAAATGGATAACAAAATAATTGGAATAGTTATAATAATTATATCTATAGTATTGTTCTTTGTATTAACATCTTTTGCAACTAAGTTAGATAAAATTAGCACTACACAATGCCCATGTCCTGCAGGTGGTTGTCCAATGGAAAGTGCTTTACCTATTGAAGTATATGTTGGATTTGTAGTAGTCTTAATCTTAATTTCCATCGGCTCATTCTTGATTCTGAAGACTAAGCAAATAGAACTGATGAACATGGAAGATAAAGAGAAAATAGAAAAAATCATAAGAATATTAAAAGGTGATGAACGAAAAGTTTATGAGACAATTACAGAATCCGGTGGTGCTTTATTCCAAGCCGAAGTAGTTGAAAAAACAGGTTTCAATAAAGTAAAAGCAAGCAGAACCCTGGATAAATTAGAGGGAAAGGGTTTAATAGAAAGAAGAAGGCGTGGAATGACTAATTTAGTCTTAATAAAACGTTAAATTTAAAAGAACCTTATTTCTTCTTAATCTTATGAAGGGGTTCATTAATCAATTTGAAGATAAAGTAAAGAGTACCATCAGGAAATATACACTAATAGATAAAAATGACAGAATAATTGTTGCATGCTCTGGAGGAAAAGATTCTACAACAACTTTGTATTTATTAAACAAATTTGGTTATCATGTAGAAGCATTGATAATAGACCTCTTAATCGGAAATTGGTCTAAAAAGAATCTAGAAAATATAAAACAATTCTGCAAAGATCATAGGATTAAGTTACGTGTTGTTAACATGAGAAAAGAATTTGGTTGTTCTATTTGCTATATAAGATCTGGAATACAATCAAAGACTAAACTTAAAAATTGTATGATATGTGGTGTGATTAAAAGATGGCTTTTAAACAAAAAAGCCCGTGAATTAGGAGCAACGAAGCTTGCGACAGGCCATAACCTTGATGATGAAGCAGAAACAATTTTAATGAACCTTTTCAAAGGAAATCCAAAATTGAGTCTTGGTTTAGGACCAAAAATAGGAATAATTAGTGATAAAAAATTTGTTACGAGAATAAAGCCCCTTTATTTTTGCACTAATGAAGAACTCAAGAGCTATTCAAGGCTTATGAATTTTCCTGTATTGTATGATCCTTGCCCTTGTTCCATAGGAGCATTTAGAGGGGAAATAAGGAAAGGTCTTGCTCGACTAGAAAAACAAAATTTGGAAATAAAGACAAACATTGTGAAAAATTTTTTGAAATTGATATCAATACTTAAGGAAAATTATAAATTAAATGAAAAGCTAAAATATTGTAACAACTGCGGAGAACCAACTAGAAATGATGTTTGTAAAACATGCGAACTAATTAAAATATTAAGGTGTTAAAATGAAAAAGAAAATCAAAGCACTGGCTTTATTATCAGGTGGTTTGGACTCGACTTTGGCAGTTAAATTAATCTTAGACCAAGGTATAGATGTTGTTGCAGTAAAATTCACTTCTCCATTCTGTTTGTGTGATAGCGGTGGTAAATGCCATGCTGCAGAAGTATCAAAAAAATTTAATATTCCATTAAAGATTGTCACAAAAGGGGAAAAATATCTGAAGGTTATAGGAAATCCAAAATATGGTTATGGCTCCAATATGAATCCTTGCATTGATTGTAGAATTTTTATGTTGAAGAAAACAAAAAAAATAGCTAAGCAGATCGGAGCAAAGTTTATTTTTACCGGTGAAGTTCTTGATGAAAGACCTATGTCACAACATCTAAAAGCTTTGAAGATCATAGAAAAAGAAGTAAGACTTGAAAATAAAATTCTGCGTCCTCTTTCTTCAAAACTATTGTTAGAAACAGAAGCAGAAATGAAGGGTTGGGTTGATAGAAACAAGCTTTTGGCTATTAAAGGGAGAAGCAGAAAACCACAAATTAATCTAGCCAAAAAATTTGGGATAAACGATTACCCTTGTCCTGCTGGCGGTTGCTTACTGACTTACAAAGAATTTGCAAACAAAATCAGAGATTTTTTCAAACATAAAAAGAAAATATCTTGGAGAGATATTGAATTACTGAAAGTTGGCAGGCACTTCAGATTTGGTGAGAATAAAATAATTATAGGTAGAAATGAAGTAGAAAACAAAACTTTACTTAGGTTAAAGAATAAAACAGATTATATATTTGATGTACCTGATTATGGAAGTCCAATAGCAATTTTGCAGGGTAAGAAAACAAAAGAGGTAATAAAAATCACCGCAAAACTAACTGCAAGATATTCTGATGCAAAAGGGGATAAAGTTATTGTAAAATATGGAAATAAAGAGCCCATTAAGAAGAACATGATGATAGCACCAGCAAATCAGCAAGAAATCACTAAATTTAGAATATGAAACTAGTTTCATACAATGACTAATATAGTGTTTCAGTTCTATAATTTATTATGAACAATCAAAATAGAATTCAAGAGGAAATTATAGAAATCAAAGGCATGCATTGTACAAGTTGCGAGAGATTAATCGAAGACAGTGTAAGGGATATTAATGGGGTTAAAAGCATTAAGGTTGATTATGTAACTGAAATAGGGAAAGTTGTATTTGATCAAGATAAGACTAGTCTTAAAAAAATTTTTAAAGTTATTGAAGAAAAAGGTTATGAATGCTCTTTATTTTTGGAAAAGAAAAAAGAAATAAAAGAAGATTCAGATTATTATACTCTTAATCTAAAGAATGCAAAATTATTTGGAATTATATTTGGAATAATTGGAATTTTATTAATAGCATATTTTGCATTTAGACTTGCTGATAATATTGCCCTTCCTGAAATAAGCCAGAATATGGGTTATGGTTTATTGTTTGCAGTAGGTTTATTGACTGGATTCCATTGTGTTAGTATGTGTGGAGGTTTTGTTGTTAGTTATACTGCAAAACATGCCCAAGAAGGAACAAAAGCACACAAATCCCATTTTATGTATGGTTTAGGAAAAACAATTTCATATACTGTAATTGGAGCTGCTTTTGGTTTATTGGGATCAATAATTGCTTTTACTCCAATGATGAGGGGCATTGCAGGAATTATTGCAGGAATTTTCTTAGTAGTATTTGGTCTTAATATGCTCAATGTATTTCCTTGGTTAAGAAGAATCAGAATCAAAACACCTTCCTTTATAAATAGATTTGTTGGCAAGGAAACACAAAAACACAGCAGCCCTTTGATTATTGGATTATTGAACGGATTAATGATTGCTTGCGGCCCATTACAGGCAATTTATATAATGGCTGCTGGAACAGGAAGCATGCTAGAAGGAGCTAAGCTGTTGTTTGTATTTGCATTAGGAACTTTGCCAGTAATGCTTGGTTTTGGTTTTTTAACAAGCTTTATTTCAAGTAAGGCAACTCACAAAATCCTAAAAGCTTCAGGAGCAATTGTTATAATTTTAGGATTAATAATGGTTAATAGGGGACTTACATTAACAGGAACCGGACTAGATACAAATTCCTTGATTGCATCAGTTTCAGCAAAAAGTGATGAAATAACAGGGAATGTTGCGGCAGTTGAAGGCAGCTATCAGGAAATCAGAATGGAGGTTAATAGATATGGCTGGGAGCCTGATAAGTTTGTTCTTAAAAAAGGAGTTCCTGTCAGATGGATAATAGACGGAAAAGAGATCACTGGCTGCAATAATGCTATCCAGGTTCCAAAGCTTGGTCTTAATTTTGATATTAAGAAAGGAGAGCAGGTTATAGAATTCATGCCAGAAGAAGAAGGTACTATTCCATGGAGCTGCTGGATGGGAATGATTCCGGGAGTATTTATTGTTAAAGATGACATTAACCTGGAAAACCAGGATGAAATTCAACAAGAACTCTCAGATGTTAGTGTGCCTAAAAGTGGATCTTGCGGCGGAAGCTGCGGCTCTTCAACATGCGGAGCAGCAACAGGAGGCAGCTGCGGTTGTGGAGGTAGATGATAATGAGATGTGAATTAAAATAAAAAAGAGAAAAAAACAAATAATAGGAATAGCATTTGTATTTATGATATTGATAGTTACATTTGTTATTGTAGTTTCTTTTAAACAAAAAAGTTTTGAAGAAAAAAGAGAAATATTATTAAACCAGCTTTATATAAATATTGAAGAAGCTAAATTAGAGGGGAAATATGAATGTTGTATAGAACCTCCTTGTACAATGTGTTACCTTGGTAATTGGGTATGGGAAGATGGAACTTGTGATTGTGATAAAATGATGAAAGAAGATAAATTTGACAAGGTATGCCCTCAATGCATCAAGGGTTTGGAAGAAGGTAGATGTAAATCAACTGATAAAGAAATTTGTAAAATATGAAAATGAAAAAAATAACAATACCTATAGAAGGAATGCATTGTGCTAGTTGTGCAATGACAATTGAGAATGCATTAAAAAAATCCAAAGGTGTTACAAAAACCAGCGTCAATTTTGCTACTGAGAAAGCTAGTATTGATTATGATTCTAAAAAAACAAGTGAAGATGAATTAAGGAATGTTATTAAAAATAGTGGTTATAAGCCAAAGGATATTCGGAGAGAGACAACAGAAGATGGAACAAAGATAACTTTACAGATAGAAGGTATGACCTGTGCGAGTTGTGCCCAGAATATTGAAAAGGCCTTGAATAAAGCAAATGGTGTTTCAAAAGCAAATGTTAATTTTGCAGCTGAAAGGGCTGTTGTTTCCTATGATCCAAAACAGACTGATGTTAGCAAATTAGTTGATGTTGTAGAAGTGGCAGGGTATTCTGCAAATGAGATAACATCTACTGTTGAGGAAAAAGAACATAAATTAGATGAAGATGTTAAGAATTTAAAGATAGCAGCAAAAAAGATGTGGATTGCTTGGGCTTTCACAATGCCTATTGTGATATTAATGATTCCTGATATGCTTTTTGGAGTCAAGCTTATACCTAGAATTGGTTTTCATATTGCATTTTTAATTTTAGCTGCTCCTGTTATATTTTTAGTAGGCTTGAATACTATGAGGTCTGCTTTAAATTCTGTGTTACATAAAAGTGCAAATATGGATGTCTTAATTGCTATGGGGACCTTAGCTGCTTTTTCAACTGGAATAGCTGTATTCTTTTTTCCAATTGCAAATTATGCTGGTGTAGCAGCAATGATTATGGCTTTTCATCTAACAGGGAGATATGTTGAAACAAAGGCAAAAGGAAAAGCTTCTCAGGCAATAAAGAAATTATTGCAATTAGGAGCAAAAACAGCAAGAGTTATTAGGAATAAGAAAGAGATTGAAATTCCAGTTGATAGAGTTGAAATAGATGATATAATAATTGTAAGGCCAGGAGAGAAAATTCCAACAGATGGTATTGTAGTAGAAGGAGAAAGTGCAATAGATGAGAGCATGGCAACTGGAGAAAGCTTGCCAGTAAAAAAGAAAAAAGGTGATGAGGTAATTGGAGCTACAATTAATCAAAGAGGTTTATTAAAAATAAAAGCAACTAAAATAGGTAAAGATACCTTCCTAAGCCAAGTTATAAAAATGGTAGAGGAAGCTCAAGGTACAAAAGTTCCAATACAAGTATTTGCAGATAAAGTAACTTCTTATTTTGTTCCTGCTGTTCTTATAATAGCTGTCTTAACTTTTATCTCATGGTATATTTTTCCAGAATTTTTTAAAACAATTGGTTTTTGGGCCCAAGGATTTTTACCATGGGTTAACCCAGATTTAGGCATTTTTTCATTAGCAATTTTTGCAACAGTTGCTGTCTTAGTTATAGCTTGTCCTTGTGCTTTAGGTTTAGCAACTCCAACTGCTTTAATGGTTGGTTCTGGAATGGGAGCTGAAAATGGTATATTAATAAGACAAGGAGCAGCTATACAGATTATGAGAAATACACACACAATTGTTTTTGATAAAACAGGAACAATAACAAAAGGGAAGCCAGAAGTTACAGATATTATAACTGCAAATAATATTAAGGAAAATAAATTATTACAATTAACTGGTTCTGTTGAAAATGCTTCTGAGCATCCATTAGCACAAGCAATTGTTGATAAAGCAAAAGCTAAAAAAATAAAGCTAAAAAAATTAAATAAGTTTGAATCTATATCTGGAAAAGGTGTTAAAGCTAAAATTGGCAATAAAGAAATCTTGATTGGCAATAGAAAATTAATGCGGCAGTTTAAAATTGATTATTCATCTTTAGAAAAGGATTTAGAAAGGTTAGAAGATGAAGCTAAAACAGCTATTTTAGTTGCTATTGATAAAAAAGCATCTGGTATTATAGCTGTAGCAGACACACTAAAGGAAGATTCCATTAAAGCAATAAAAGAATTAGAGAAAATGGGCTTTAAGACAGCTATTATAACTGGTGATAATAAGAGGACAGCAGATGCGATTGCCAAAAAAGTTGGTATTTCAAGGGTTTTGGCAGATGTATTGCCAGAGGGAAAAGTTGATGAGATAAAAAGATTACAGAAAGAAGTTGGAATAGTTGCTATGGTTGGCGATGGCATAAACGATGCTCCTGCTCTAACCCAGGCAGATGTTGGTATTGCAATAGGAACGGGAACAGATATAGCTATAGAAAGTTCTGACATAACTTTGGTTAGAGGGGATTTATCAGCTGTTGTTTCTGC
>JAHIFA010000141.1 GCA_018901315.1 Nanobdellota archaeon
AAGAAATATATTTTTCTTTTTATTTATTAATGTTTTGTATTATCAAGCACCAATAATTGTTTTTTAATATTTCAAAGGCTTTTTTAATTATGCACAAAAAAGCGAAAACCGGCATCTTTAGATGCTGGATGAAGCTTTTTTGGCATCCTAAAATCCACTGTCAAAAGAAAACTCCGCCAAACCATCACCTTTAGGTACTGGTAGGAGTTTTCTGTGGATTTTTATGATTTATTCTGAAATAACCTGTTGGATATCTTCAAACTGATCCTTAAATATATGGGCACTGTTTGAGAATGTTGTCAATGAGCCAATTTGACATCCTAATTTCTTTGCTATGTAATCCTGCAACACAAATATCTGATAGAGGTTTGCAGGCCAACCAAAGAAAATATCATTGCTCCTAACAACCATAGTTGCATTAAGCTTTTTTTTTCTTATTTTAAAATAAATGCTTATAAGGCCCGGAACATCCCTTCTATAAATGTTTGAATCCTGTATAGTGTTCCAAACAAGAACAATACCCCTTCTGGAAAAGCTGTTTCTCTTAAGGAGAGGGATGATAAAATCATCAATCTGATTGATTGTATTCTGGAAATTAAAAAGCCTTGGGCCATATGAATAAGAGTATGTTGGAGAAAGTTTTCTTGATAAAATAAGGTCGCCTATTTCATCCAGTGGGGGATAAACCCATTTCTTAAAGCGATTTAGCACATCAATGGCAACAGTAATATCCTCTCCAGGATTATTCACTTCTATAATCAGGTTTAAAACTTCCCTGCAAACCCTGTTGTTCTCATCTGTAAAATCTTCTCCAGACTTAAGTATGTATTTTAAGCTTGATTTCCATGCATCTTTTATTGTTTCAGATTTGACTTCCACATAATCACCTTATAAAAGTTGTAAGCTTTATATCAGCCCCTTTTATTTGACCAAAATCATAGCAAAAGAAGGGGATTTTATAGGTTTTCAGGATTATATTAAGCTCACGGCAAACATCTTTTGAATTTGTCTTGCCAGTATGATAAAACCTTGCCCTATCACCACCGTCAAATGCCTGAAAAATTTCCTCTTTTACATTAAGCATTTCTTTTATTTCCTTTGAATAAAGATCTTCCAGCTTTTTGATCTCTATTTTTTGGAATAATCCCTTGCTGAATTTAAATTTTGAGCCATTGAAAAGGCATGAAAATGCAACCTTGAATCTTGTTGGCATGCCGCATGACTTGTAAATTGTTTCTTCTGACACACAGAAATTATCAATCTCCTCTTTTGTGCTTTTTATAAGGTCAATAACATAGTTCTGGTTTAGGTTTGGATCTTTCCAGCCATAATTCCAGAACCTGATATAATTTCTGCTCATTGTAAAAAATTCTTTTACATTGGGAAATGTCAGCTTGACAATTTCCCTGAAATATTCATCTGATTTTCTTCTCTGCAATGAATTTGCAGATAATAAAGATTTAACAATATTTTTGATAAAAAGCCTAAATTGTTTAATATCATTGTATTCCTTAAAAAACCGGTTAACATCAACCACAACTGTGGACTGTGAGCATGCAAGACCATAGCTTTGTTTCTGAAATTCTTTTTTGTAAACAATCCACTCACTTTCATCAAAGCAATATGGGCCAGCCCTGCCAAGAATATATGGCGCTCCGTAAAGGTCCTGGTTCTTTATGTATATTTTTGTTTTTAAGTTTATACAAAGGTCTATTACACTTTCAAAAAAATCAGAGTTTTCCTGCAGTTCCTTACTCCTTACATCAAATATTAAGGTTATGTTTTCAGAATGCATATCACAATATTCTTTAATAAATGCAATAACTTTGTCACTTTTCTGTTCCTTAAGATTGGTTATGTCTATTATGCAGCTCAGCTTTTTTCCATAATCTACGCACTCTGAATTAATTTTTCTTAAAAAAGAGAAAGAATCATTAATCTCATTATCCTGTATTATAGATTCAAAGTCATTTAGCCCAATAACATCATTAATGTTTGAGAAACAGTTATTCACTGCAGTGTAAAGTTCTTTTAGGTTTTTGAATTTGGAGGATTCCAATAAGATGGAATTTAATCTGTCAACCCATGTTGCTGATTCAAACCTCATAGCAATATTTTTCTGCTCATATCCATCTATGGGCATTGCTGGCATGCTTGGTTTTGATATTATTATCTTCCTTTTTGACTTATTAACAATAAGTTCTTCTCCACCTTCTAATGCAAGAACAAAGTATTTTTCCCCTTTATTGCCTTGTTTGCTTATCTTTAGTATATCTTCTTCTACTAAGTTATTCAGATAATAAAGGATTTTTCTGTGAAGCTGGCCTTTTTTTCTTTTTGCCTCATTAAGCATCTGCTTATCTGCAAATTGATTTTTAAGTGCTTCTTCTATACCCTTATAGTCTTCTGGGAAGATATTAGCCAATATATCAGTTGTAGAAAATTCTCTTTCAGGATTTTTTTTGAAAAATAAAAGCAAATTATACTCTGTCTTGTTCATAACTACTTTATAATACTAACAACTATATAAATGTTTTTGTTTCAGAAAAAATATTGCTTAATAATGCCTTTTATTTTTAAATGCTTCAGGATTTTTCTGAAACATTCAGATTTTTTTGCTAAAAAACCTTTATATTTCAGTGAATCCCTGAATAAAAATATTACAAAAATCATAGAAAATATATGGAGGATAAGAAAATGATAAATAAAAAGGATTTAATAGTAATTTCTTATTTGAGGCAGAATGCAAGGGAAACACTTACAAGACTAAGCAGAAAGACACATATACCTGTATCAACCATATATGACAAGTTAAAACTTCATGAGCATGAGCTTATAACAAAATACACAAGCTTGCTTGATTTTTCAAAGCTGGGGTTTAACACAAGGGCAAATGTTATGCTAAAAGTAAACAGGGATAAAAGGGATGAATTAAAGGATTACCTGATAAAAAACCAGAATGTGAACTCTGTATGCAAGATAAACAACGGCTTTGACTTTATGGTGGATGTTATCTTCAAGCACATAAAAGATATGGAAGACTTCATAGAATGCATTGAACAAAGATTTGACATAAAAGATAAGGAAGTATATTATGTTATAGACGACATAAAAAGAGAATGTTTTATGAACGATCCAACTGTTCTGGAAATACTAGGATAATTTTAATCAAAGATTATTAAATTTCTCTTCTATTTAAGAACAAATATTAAGCTAATAAAGATGCAATATAATTTCTTGCTGACTGAACAGATTCCATTTGGTCTTCAGTAACCGCTATTTTCCTCTTAGGTAATGAAACTGAAATCACAAGTATTGGTTGAACTGCTTTAGGAGGAATTCTATCATTTCCGTTTTTTGCATAAGTTGTCCAAGCTCCGCCAACTATTGATCTGCCTCTTGCTTGTATATATTCACAATCACCTTCTTCACCTTCAGGCCTAAGAGATGTATCGGCATCTAAACTAATATCTAATAAAAACTTTTGTTTTTTTTGTTTTTCATGCCTGAAAGTTATTTTTGGGTATTCTCCAGAATGTAACCCTGGTGTAAGATATTCAGGAATTCTTTCTAGTTGTTTCTTTGAAATTGGTAAACTTGCAAGAACATCTTCAAGATTTACATTAAACCACCAATCATCAACAACACTTAATTTCCCTTCTACCTTTGAACTAACTAAAGCCATAGGTTTACCAAGTTTTTCAGCCAACTCAAAGACCTTCTTTGGTGTTGAAAAAGAGTCAAGTACATATTTGTCTCCAACCTTGTAACCATAAACATTATTTGCTCCAAAGAAATTTGTTCCATTCATCTCATAATAATTCAATTTTTTATAGAAATGTCCTTCTGATTTTAATTCTGATAATGCTTCTTTTGCTAATTTTTTGATAAATTTATATGCGCAATTTTTATAATCTAAACTATGTTCTCCTCCTCCAACAAAGAGAAGTGCTTCGTCTATTCCGTGATATTTATCGCCAAATTCACACATAAGAAAACGTTGGGTAACTTTTGCTTTCCCATCATAACCCCACACAATTAATGCCTTAGCAACTTCATTAGAACTATCAAGAATTATTCCGCTCCTGTTATCAGCAGTTTCAATATCAGTGATCTTTGATTCTTCACTAAAAATTTCAGGTGTTGTTTTGCATTCTTTTTCTGGATTTGTAATTTTCATTTTGAATTACCTCTAAATGATAGGATTATAACTCATTTATAAATCTTTCTACAATTACTTCTTTTAAGTAATAAAATTTAATAGAATATCTTTCAGAGTTCATAAAAATTTCCTGATTTTTTCTTCAAACATTTTCAATAATCTTCACATAACTTTATATAGTAATGCCATTTCCAACATATTTATG
>JAHIFA010000014.1 GCA_018901315.1 Nanobdellota archaeon
AGAGTTTACGTCACTAACTGAGAAATCAGAACACCTATAGGTGGACAGTTTGGCTGGGGTGGCACTCTACTGAAATGATATCAGTAGAGCCCAAAGGTTGACTCAAACGGGTCAGAAACATTTTGCGAAGACACAAATGTGCCAGCGCAAAAGCTGAGCATCCGTTGTAGAGTGCAAGAGCAAAAGTCAGCCTGACTGGATTCTGACTAATAAAGGATCCAGAGAAGAAATTCTGGTCTAGCGAACCTCTATGCCTCCTTGATGGGGGCTAGGGATGACAGAAAAGTTACTCCGGGGATAACAGAGTTGTAGCGCCCGAGAGTTCATATCGACGGCGCTGCTTGCTACATCGATGTCGGCTCTTCCTATCCCGGCCGTGCAGAAGCGGCCAAGGGTGGGGGTGTTCACCCATTAAAAGGGATCGTGAGCTGGGTTCAGAACGCTGTGAGGCAGTTTGTTTAATATCTGCTGGAGATGTAGGATATCTGAAGGGAAGGACCCTCTAGTACGAGAGGAACGGGGGCTCGGGGCCTCTGGTCTACCGGTTATCTGACAAGGTAAGCCGGGCAGCTACGCCCCAAGGGATAAGTGCTGAAAGCATCTAAGCACGAAACCCGCCTTGAAAAGAGATATCTTAGGGCTCGGGTAGAAGACCCGTTTAATGGGACCGGTGTGTAAGTGTCAAGCTTCGGCGAGGCATTCAGCACGCGGTTTCCAACAGCCCATAGTACTTTGCCTATGCATGGTTTTCATTTATTTTATTTCTATGAAACATTAAATTCAAAAAATAATGAGAACTTACTTAGCGTAAGCTCTAAAATAATGCAAAATATTGAGGTTTAAACCGAAATATTACAAAAAATTTAAATAGTTGCAAATAAAAAATTAAATAATAATGAAAAAAATCATTAATATCATGCTTTTTTTGATTTGTTTGTTAATTATTTCTTGTTTTCCAGATGTTAATGCTGATGGCGGCATGATGATGCTTAAGGAAGGCAGGTGGGATATGCTTGATGAAGAACAGCAATTATGTGCCATAAACTATCATCAAGGAATCCAGAATATGATTCTCAGTGTTAATACTGGTGAAGAGATTACAGGCGAAAAAGCTGTCTGGATATTCCCTGTTCCAGCAAAACCTGAAAAAACAGTAATAAATATAGTGGAAGGATTTCCTGAACTTAATGGATATGATGTGAAATATATGGCTGATCAGTCTATTTCTGACATATTTGGTTTTATTCGTGTAAGTCAAATATATACTCTGCCATTGTTTATTCTTCAACAAAGTTTTGGCATGATGGCAGGTGGAATAGATTCCCTTGGAATGAATAAGGCGGGTTTTGGTGAGAGTATTGAAGGCGTAACAGTCCATGAAAGCATTGAAAAGAGTGGCTTAACCACAGAACTTGTGTCTGCTATTGACAGTGATTCTTTTTCAAACTATTTAATTAGTAAGGACTTGGATGTTCCACCTAATTTTAAATCAATTTTAGATGATTACATTGGAAAGGAATATTCATTTGTAATCTCGTGGATTTCAGATGTTGAAAAATTTAAGTTAGAACAGCCTGAGGGTTATATTATTGGATTGTTTGAAGACGGAGAAATAGATGAAGTAAAATCTTTGCTTAAAAATTTAGATTATAATACAGATGATTATGGTTTTTATTGGGTTGTAGAAGATACAATTGAGGAATTTGAGGAAGAAGGAGAGATTGATGAATGGGATATCCAGCAATTAAAGAGATTTAGAGGTGCTGGAAATATTCTCAGTGTGTTTATATCATTCCCTACTGAAAAGATGTATTATCCACTAAAACCAACATCTGTTTATGGAAGCAAGAGAGTCCCAGCCTCTATTTATGTAATGGATTATGTTAAGCCAGAATTATATCCTGAAATAAAAGCATATAGTGAAATTGATTATTTCTTTCGCGAAAACTTTGATGTTCCAGAAGAGCTAAGTGATTTTTTTGCTGGTTCTGATACTAAATATTTAAGATACACAAAAATAAAAATAAATCCCCCTTCAAAATATTTGACTGAAGATTTATGGATTAAAGAAGGAACTCCGTTTAAGGTGTTTCTTGCTGACTCTGTGAACAGGTTTCCATTCTGGTTCGGCTTGTTTTTCTTTGTAATTTGTTCGTGTTTAGCAAGTTTATTATCAGGAATAATCATATTTGGAATTAAAGGGGTTTCAAAAATAAAGTTTATGTTATTTGGATTATGGAATTTTCTTACCTTGATTGGATTTTCAGTTGCAGCTTATGTAAATAAAATTGATGTTAAGCTTACTGGATTGCAAGAAATTAAACAAAATAAAATACCTTTTGGGAAAGCTTTCATAATAACTTTACTTATATCTGCTATAACTCCTGTATTGTTTCTGCTTTTGTTTTTATTTACAGGAGGGTCATTCAGTAGATACTGGTATTCTGTTGTTCTTATCCCATTGATGATAATTTATGCTTTTACAATCATATTAATTGCTCCTTTTGTGGTAGGGTATTATAAAAATAGAAGAATAACTAAATTTATTATTTTATTTACTATAATATTTACTGGTTTAACAATTTTATTCCAATATTTATTAAAGCTAATGTTTGTATAGATGTTAGTTCTTTGCATGGTTTTCATATTATTTTGTTTCTTTCTAGAAAATAAAAGTAATATTTTGAGTACTTATAAATAGTAATAAAATCAAAAGATTTATATATGCTTATACATACCAAAGAAAGATAAATATTTTGGAGGATAAAATGATAAATAAAAATATGATTTACCCATTTGCTTATTCAGAAAAAAACCTTATTCTACCTGATGTAACAGTCATACCTAAAGATGTTGCAAGTAATTTTAATATTGTTAAATCAGATAATGTTCTATTTCCAGAAGCTGCTAACAACTTGGAAGCTGCAAAAGAGCTTAAAGAAGTTTTGTCTAAAATTCAAATATATTCAAAAGACCCAAAATATTCTTGTTCCCTTGATTCAGTAAATAGATTTGGAGTAAAAAAAGGAACTGAAAAAATTGTTGAGTTAATACTAAACAAATATGTTGAGATATGCAGAGAGATGGAAGATAAAAGATTGGGTTTTGGTCCAGGAATACAATATAACTTTTTAGGTCTAAGCCCTGAAGGAATAGAAGTTACCCTTGGAAATTATGGAACATTTGCTGCAACTCTTTTAAAGGCTGCTGAAAATCCTGATTACAAAAAATTTCTTATAGAACAAGGTGAGAAATTATTGGGTAATAGACAAGCGTTCTTTGTTAACCCTCCTGCAACAAATGCAATATGTGAGACTAAGGATGGATACATCTTAATTGCAAACAGGGGTCCAACTGCAGAATATGATAATATGTATCACGCCATTGCTGCAGGTCACCATGATCCTGAAAAATTAAGTGATAAAGGTAAAGAAATTCCACTTGAGAATTTAATAGTTCACCAGATTGACAAAGAGGTAGGTTTATCAAGAGAGGATTTAAAAGAATTTAAGTTTAATGGAATTGCATTTTCTGCTGGATATGATAAGAATATTTTTGGAACAGAAAAAGTTGAGGTATTGACGTACGCTAAAATAGACAAAACAGTAGATGAAATAGTCGAGAGCATAGAAAGAAATCCTGAGCATAGATGGGAGACAAGGCAATTGCTTGTAGTGCCAAAACAAAATGTAAGTTATTTGATTAAAGAAACATCTGATTCAAAAAAACCAGTTGGTTCTATTCCAGGATTAAAAAAATATTTTAGTGATGTGAAACCAGGCACTGACCCAAATTCAAAGTCATACTGGGTTCCTGTTGGTCTTGCTAACCTGATTGCATGGACAAGGATTAATCCATATATTCTTGATTAGGTTTTTTATTTTTTTATTTATTCTGCAAATAGTTAAAATAAAAAGATTTTAATAAGGATGTTATTTCTTCTGTTCTATGATATGCCTAGGAATAGAAAGCACGGCCCACACATTCGGTGTGGGGATTGTAAAAGACAGGAAAGTATTGGCCAATGTAATAAACTCTTATACTACTAAGTCTGGAGGCATAATACCAGTAAATGCTTCAGAGCATCATATTGATGTTTGTGATAAAGTAATTAAAGAAGCACTGGAAAAGGCCAAGATAAAACTAAGTGATGTTGACTTGATTTCTTTTTCACAGGGCCCAGGCATAGGCCATTGTTTAAGGATTGGTGTAATGATTGCAAGGTCTTTAAGCTTAATGCTAAATAAACCGATTATTGGCGTTAACCACTGCATTGCTCATTTAGAGATTGGAAAATTATTGACAAAAGCAAAAGATCCTGTTTTATTATATGCCTCGGGAGCAAACACACAGGTTATTGCATTCGAGGGCGGAAAGTACAGGATTTTTGGAGAAACACTGGATATTGGAGTTGGAAATTTTCTTGATGCTTTTGCAAGGCATATCGGACTTGGATTTCCAGGCGGCCCAAAGCTTGACAAATTAAGCAAAGATGGAAAAAATTTCATTGAAATGCCTTATATTGTTAAGGGGATGGATGTCAGCTTTGGAGGCATATTGACTAATTTGAAGCAAAAGTTTAACTCAAAAAAATACACAAATGCAGACCTTGCTTACTCAATGCAGGAGACTGTTTTTGCAATGCTTTTGGAAGTCAGCGAGAGGGCGATGTTTCACTGTGATAAAAAAGAATTATTGCTGGGAGGGGGAGTTGCATGTAACACAAGACTGCAGGAGATGGCAAAAATAATGTGCAGGGAAAATGGCTCTAAATGTTTCATACTTGAAAATCAGTTTAATGTTGATAACGGAGCGATGATTGCCTGGCTTGGCCTAAAGGAATACAAAGATGGAAAAAGGCAAAGCATTGAAAATACAGAAATAAGGCCATACTGGAGGACAGATGATGTTTAGATGGATGAAATAAAAGAAGAGGTTGAAGAAGAAAAAAGAAATCCTTTGGTTTATATTCTTGCATTATTCCTAGTATTGATGCTTATTCTATGGATTGTTCCATATTATTCAGTAAAGCTTGACCCAGAACCAAAAAATATTCCATCAAAGGAAAGTATTCTTCCTATAAACATAACAATAGAAAAAAGAAACACAACATTTGTAACAAGAAACGAGTTTTTAAGTTTGCTGGACCCAAATGACCAGCTGATAAAGCAGACGGCATCAAAGGTTGCATCACAGTCATGCAACAGCGAAAAAGTTTGCCAGGCAAAGGCAATATTTTATTTTGTAAGGGATAAT
>JAHIFA010000142.1 GCA_018901315.1 Nanobdellota archaeon
AAAAATGGATGGATTGCAACCATAAGCCCTGCAAAAAACCCTCCAACATTGCCGCTCACTCGCTTTGCAATAAAAAATGCAGGTATTACTGCAAGTGAGGATATTATAACAGGAACATAAAAGCAGACTGCCATAAGTGAAATATTTTCATTAAAAAGATGAACAAGCCTGTAAAGCCAGACTTCAATAAGCACATTAAGGTTTCCAAACTTTTTCCCCCACCAGCCTCCAAATATGTTGCTGGTTTTTACAATATCTTCTTCCATAAAAGGAGCCATACGATGAGTACTATAATAATTGCCATCAATTTCAATGTCTCCAGCAAACCCATGATCAAGATAATTTCTTGCATTCCTGTACCAGAAATAAGGGTCAATAGCCACAAGATATGTTTGCCCGCTATCATCCTGAAGCTTTGATTTGAAATAGTTTGAAAGCTGCACTATATTTGCCTCTATCTCAGCTTTTTGTGTTTTAAGAAGATTATTAAACTCTTTTTCAACAATCTCATTTTTATTAGCCTCTGGCAAAAAGGGGTTTTGCTGGTTTATCTGGCTGGAAATCTGTGATTTATATTGGTTGTAAATACTGCTTCTTGCCCAGTCATCTGTTACTGGCAGATACGCTGATTGCGTCCTAAAGTAAATGCTGAATGACATGCAGATTAAGATTATTATTAAAGGAATCAGAAACTTTTTGTTTTTGTTAAAGCTTTCAAATATTCCTCCAATGTTTATTGTCTCTTCATCACTTGTTTTATCACTTGCTTCATTTTTCTTCTTAAAGAATCCTTTTATCTTGCCAAAATCTATAGTAACTTCATCATCTTTTTTTATATCTTCCTTAGTTTCTTCTGGCTTTTTATCTTTAATCTTCTTGCTCTCTCCAATTTCTATTCTTTCATCTTGTTTTTCTTTAACTTCTGTTTCTTCTGGCTCTGTTTTTTTATGTATTATATTTTCTTTATTCTCTTTCTTCTTTTTGAAAAATCCCTTTACCTTGCTAAAATCTATAGTAATTTCATCATTTTTTTCTTCTTTATCCATATTAAAAACCCCTATGAGATAATTATTTGAAAAATATTACCTATATAAATATTGTGATTTCAAAATTTGTTTGTTGTTAAACTTGTAAACAAAAAAATATATAAACAATCTAGAGATAAGTGAACATATTCATATGAAAAAACTCAATTACAGCAAGAAGAAAGAGATGGAAAAGGCATGGCACGAGCAAACTTCAGATGTAAAACACAATTTTATTAGTAGAATATTGCATCATCCAGTGTTTTACAAACCTGAAAGAAACTCATTTAATTATATTTTTCCAAAGGAACAAATGACGGAAGTTGTGCAATCTCATCTAAAAGGGAAAAAAATTGATAAATTACTAATTGCCCCATGTGGTAAAGGCAATGATATCAAATATTTGGGTAATTTTGCTAATCAAGTTTATGGTATAGATTTGTCCCCCATTGCCATAAAAAAATGCCCAACTACAATGAAGGTTAAAGTTGGTGATATTCTTGATACAAAATATCCAAATGAAACATTTGACATCATTGCAAGCCCCCTTTTCTTTCACCATTTATTGAATATTGGGTTTGAGCATTTCTTAAATGAGTTTTACAGGATAATGAAAAAAAAAGGAAAACTTATCATACTCGAACCTTCTGTCTGGTATCCATTAAATATAATAACCAGGCCAATAAAAAGAGTCTTTGGAAATCCTTTTGGTGAGATTGAGGATGAAGCTCCTTTTCACCCAGGACTTATGCTTAAATCACTAAAGAATGCAGGTTTTACTAAAATTGAAATGAGAGCAGCAACCTTTAGTCACTGTTCTTTTTATATTCCATTAGCAAAAACAGTCAACTTCTTAACAAAACCTTTTTTGAACTTCTGGCCATTGAAATATTTTGCATGGATGGTTGTTTATTACGCAGAAAAAGAGTAATTAAAAAATATATTTTAAAAAATACAACAGCTTTGGTTCTGTTAAGATAAGCTTAACTAAAAACCTTGATGGAAAATCCCTGTCATAGCTTTCTAAAATCTTTTTTGTTTGTTCTTTGTTAAACAGCTCAATAAGATAATTCCAGTCTTTAGCTGAGAATTTATTCATGATACTCCCCATCTTAAGGTGAATAAGCAAATCCCTTCCAATAGCCTTTTTCCATTCTTTGTTATAATCTTTTTTATTTATGATTGAGTCTGCCAATGCCCTTGCTGCAATCATTCCCTGTATAATCCCTCCTCCAGTTGTTGCCTTGACCATTGCTGCTGCATCACCAACAAGGAAAACATTCTCTTTCTGTGTTTTTATTTTTGGGTTATATACTGGTATAAGCCCTGCCTGCATGTCAATAATCTCATATTTTTTGAGCCTTTTCCTGAGAAAATCATTTAAGGCCTTTTTTGGGTTTTTTCTTGTTGCAAGACCAATCCTTACAACATCTTTTGATTCTGGGACAACCCAGGCATACTTTTCTATGAATGGATAGAATTCAACAATATTCTGGTTATTTAACCTTACTCTTGCCTGGATGCCAATCAAAAAATCCCTTTTGCCTTTTAATCCAGCTGATTTTGCAACATCTGACAATGGGCCATCTGCTCCTATTAAATAGTCTGCCCTGATGTCTTTTATCATGTTTGATTTTATGTTCTGGATTTTTATGATATTGTCCTTATAGCCAAGAAACCTGTGGCTTAGGAAGAAATTAGCTCCTGCTTTTTTTGCTTTTTCCATTAAATATTGGTCAAACCTTGCCCTGTCTAGTATTATATTATTATCTAAACTTACATCAATAAACCTGTTGTTTGGGGCAAAGATTCTTGCTTTATTTATCCTGTTAACAACAAAGTCTTTTTTCAGTTCAACTAGTTTTCCTAAGTAAGAGGTTGTTATGCCTGTGCACTGGACTGGCATTCCAACTGTTTCATGCTCCTCAAAAACAGAAACATCAAAA
>JAHIFA010000143.1 GCA_018901315.1 Nanobdellota archaeon
AGTTTAGGTTGCAGCTTGTAATTGGCCTAATATCAATAATTGAGGTATTTCTATCAACAATTCCAAAGCTGTTATAGCCAATTAATGGAATTCCAGAATTTTTATGAATATATATTGTTTTCTTACCAGATATAGTGTTTTTAAGGTCTTTAAATCCCTCAGCCAGCAGGCTATTAAATTTTCTTTCAGCTCTTTTTTCAGGTGTTTTTTCAAAGATAATAGAATTATCCTTTATCTTAAAATCTCCTAGTTTAGCCAATAGCTTGTTATCTAGATAAAAGTAGAATATTTTAAGGAAATTAACCCTTGTTTTATTGCCCTCTTGCTTGAATGAAAGGGTTTTAAAGCTTAGCTCTGCCATTTCTAATGGTGTTTTTCCAAAACTTTAAATAGTTTTAGTTACTTATAGGGATTTGGGGAATATGGCAGAAAAGGAAATAAACATCACTTATGAGACTCTTTTTGATTTGCTGAGAAGAGAGAAAAACAGGGCAGAGCTGCAAAAGTTAAGTGACACTTTTTTTGAGGATGTAGATATTTATATTAAAGAAAAACATGCTATTCTTAAAGACCAGCAGATGAAGATAGGCATGTCTGCAATAGCTGAAAAAGAAAAGACTTCAAAGCAGATTGAAAACATAAACAACATGTTAAAAGGTCTTCTTGAAAGAAGACAACAAAAGATAATTGATATGGCTATAGTTAAATCAAGAACATTGTCTGACACAACTGATTATTCTGCCTTGCTTAAAGAAGAGCAGGAAATGTTTAATGAATTAGTTGAATTATTAAACAGATCTAAGAAAAAACTTTTATTGCATTTGATAACTAAACCAGAGTTTATAGAACCTAAATATGAAGAAAATGAATCAAAAGAGTTGGAAACTACAGAAGAAGCAGGAAGCATAAGCAAAACAGAAGAAACAAAGCCTAAAATTAAAGAAGCAGAGGAGACGGAAAAAACAAGACTAATCAGATTTATTTATTCTGTTCCAAAATTTCTTGGCCATCATCTGGATGTTTATGGCCCGTTTGAAGAGGATGATACAGCCAATCTGCCAGAAGAAATAGCTGATATTCTTATAAAGAAAGGCAGGGCTGAAGAAATAAAAAAATAAAGATTTAAATATAACCTGCTTTTCCTACGAATATTAAATAAGTATTTTAAGATGAAAATCCCAAAAATAGTCAAAAGGTATTGCCCATACTGCAGAAAACACACTGAGCATAAGGTTTCTCAGACAAAGAAAAAAAGCCCAAGCTCTCTTAAAAAGGGCTCTAAGTACAGGGCAAGAAAGAGAGGCTTAGCCAGGGGCACAGGCAACCTTGGAAGGTATTCAAAGCCAGCTATTTCAAAGTTTAAGATGAGTGGCAAGAAAACAACAAAGAAAACTGATTTTAGGTATCAGTGCAGTGTATGCAAGAAAACCCACACGCAAAGGCAGGGCATTAGGGCAAAAAGGGTTGAGTTTGTATAAATTCTTTTTTTAACAAGATTTATATATTATCAGCAATTTCTTTTACCAAATTATTAAAGGTGATGTTTTATGTCAGAACTTAAAGAACCAAAATCAAAGTTTATTAAGGTAAGATGCCCAAAGTGCAAGAATGAGCAGATAATATTTGGAAAATCATCCTCAACTGTGAAATGTCTTGTCTGCGGTAAGGTATTGGCAGAGCCAGTTGGTGGAAAAGCAAGGATAAAATCAAGAATATTAGAGGTTCTTGAATAAACTAAAATGCTGTTAAAAAAACAAGGATATCCAGAGGAATCTGAGATTGTTTTATGCACTGTCACCAGTGTAAGGTATAATTCTGTATTTGCCAACCTTAATGAGTATGATCATAGCGGGATGATACACATATCAGAAATCTCCCCTGGAAGGATAAGGAATATAAATGATTATGTTAAGGAAGGCAAAGTTGTTATATGCAAGGTATTGAGAATAGACAAGGAAAGAGGATATATTGATTTATCATTGAGAAGGGTTAATGAAGGGCAGAGAAGAGCCAAAGTAAATGAAATCAAGAAAGAGCAAAAAGCAGAAAAAATTATTGAGTTTGTTGCAAAAAAGCTCAAAAAAGATGTAAAGGATATCTATAAAGAGATTAGCGATAAGGTCTTCAAAAGATATGATTTGTTATACCCCTGTTTTGAAGATGTATCTGAAAAAAAGATTAACTTAGAAGAAATAGATATTCCTAAGAAATTGGCTGAAGAACTAAAAGAGGTTATTAAACAAAAAATTAAACCTGTTGAGGTTAATATTAAGGGCAATATTAAACTAGTAAGTTATGCTTCTGATGGTGTTGAAATCATAAAAGATGCTATTAAAAGAGGGATGGATAAAAACATTAAGATATTATATGTTGGTGGCGGAAAATACAACATAAAAGTAAAAGCATCTGATTACAAGGCAGCTGAAAAAATACTCAAAGATTCTACTGAAGCAATAATTCAGTATGCTGAGAAGAATGATGTAAAGGCCTCTTTTGAGAGAGAGGAAAAATGAAGCACATACTTAAATGCATGTCGTGTGGCGATTACACATTAAAAGAAAAATGTAAATGTGGCGGAAAGGCTGTAACTCCAAAGCCAGCAAAATACACTCCTGAAGACAAGTATGGTAAATATAGAAGGGAAGCAAAAAAAGATAATCTTATCAAAAAAGGATTTTTGTAATTAAACATCAAAACCTTGTTCAAGGAGCCTTAACTTAATCTTTTCATATTTTTCTTTATCACAATTTTTCTTGATTTTTGAAATATCAAGTTCAATTGATTTTGCAACATCAAGGCCATAATGCTTTATAATTTCTTCTTTGTTTAGTCCAACAAGCTCGTGGCTGTTATAATGGGTCCATACCTTTTTAGGAGGAGAGTTTATAATATACTTGACTGCATAGAAATCTGGCTTTATCTTTGTCTCATCTTGGTTATATGTGTAAACCTTATAATCCCTGACAACAATCCTTATCTGGTCTCTTTTTACTTTTGTTTTGATCAAAATTTTGTTTACTATTGCACTAATTGTGTTGCCTGTATCAAACATATCTTCTGCAATAACTATCTTTTCATTAGGTTTTATGCTTGAGAGCGGTGGTGCCCATCCTTCTATATTAACAACTTTATTACGTTCATAAACATTATTATATGAGCTTACAATAACTGTTCCATATCTTACCTTAATACCAAGATATTTGAAGTACTCACTCATAGGGTTTGCTACGTTAGAGCCTCCCCTCATTGAGGCATATATTATTGTTGGAATAAATCCTGCTTCAATAAGCTGCTTGGTAAGCTTAAAAGAATCATTTCTTACATCTTCTGCCTTAATAAAAATCTTCTCCATTTTTTTATAAAGATTTAATGATTATTTATATTTTTCTATGATTAGTTTTATAAAACACAAGTTATATAAATTATTGCAACCTCCTTTTCGGGATGGCCTGGGAAATAACAAAAACAGTTAAAAAAATACCAAAGCTTAGAAAACCAATCTTAATAGAAGGGCTTCCAGGAATAGGCAATGTTGGGAAGGTGGCTGTTGATTTTATAATTGAGGAGCTAAAGGCAAAAAAGCTTTATGATATATTTTCTTATACATTCCCCCATTCTGTTTTTGTAAATGAAAAAAATCTTGTAAGCCTTCCTCAGATAAGCATTTATTACAAGCAGTTTAAGAACAAAAAAAATGATTTGCTGCTGCTTGCAGGCGATATCCAGCCAACTGATGAGATTGCATCTCACGAGTTTGTTGAGGTAATTCTTGATATTTTTGAAAAATTTAAGGGAAAAGAAATAATAACCCTTGGTGGAATAGGGTTAGCAACTGCTCCAAAAAAACCAAAGATATACTGCACTGGAAATTCAAAAGAAATTATAAAGAAGTACAAGAATGGAACAAATCTGGATGACAAGCTTTATGGCGTTGTTGGCCCAATAATTGGCGTTTCTGGTCTCTTGTTAGGAATGGCAGAAAAAAGAAATATAAAAGCAATATCATTATTGGCTGAAACCCTCGGACATCCACTTTATTTGGGTATAAAGGGAGCAAGAGAAATAATTAAGATATTAGACAAAAAATTAGAGTTAAAGGTTGATATTAAAAAACTTGAAAAAGAGATAGATGAAGCAGAGTCAGAAATGATGAAAATAACAAAAGGGCTTACAGATGTTTCAAAACAGACTGCATTGAAAAAGATAAAAAATAAGTTTGACCTAAGCTATATAGGATAAATTATTTATACTACTAAACATAATTCTTTAGAAAAGAGGTTTATCATGGTAAAAAATGCCTGCATAATAGCAAGAGAGGTTCTTGATTCAAGGGGTAACCCAACAGTCGAAGCTGAGATAGTTCTGAATAATCACATTATAAGGGCAATAGTTGCTTCAGGTGCTTCAACAGGGAAGTATGAGGCCTTGGAATTAAGGGATAAAGATAAAAGATATAATGGCAAAGGGGTTCTGAAAGCAGTTAAGAATGTAAGCAGGATTTCTGATGCATTGAAAGGGATTAGCCTTACAAATCAGAAAGAGATTGATGAAAAAATAATTAAATTAGATGGAACAAAAAACAAAACAAAGCTTGGGGCTAATGCAATGCTTGCTGCAAGCATGGCCTGCTTAAGGGCAGGAGCACTTTTAAAGAAAAAACCTCTCTATCAATATATATCTGAAATCTCAGGCAGAAAGCCGTCAATACCTATTCCATTCTGCAATGTAATTAATGGAGGGAAACATGCTGACAACAAGCTTAAGATGCAGGAATTCATGATTGTTCCTGTTGGCTTAAAAAGCTTCTCAGAAGCAGCAATGATTGTTTCAGAAACATATCATGCTTTAAAGGAGATCATCTCAAAAAAGTATGGAACAAGCAGTGTTGGTGATGAGGGCGGTTTTGCTCCTAAAATAAATAATGCATTTGAGGCACTTGACTTGATAACAAAAGCTATTGAAAAATCAGGCCATAAAAAATATGTAAAGATAGCACTTGACCCTGCTGCAAGTGAGTTTTATGAGAATGGAAAATATGTAATTGAAAAAAAGCTTACTGGCATGGAAATGGTTGATTATTACATTAACCTTGTAAAAAAATACCCAATAATCTCAATAGAAGATCCTTTTGACCAGGATGATTTTGAGCCATATGATGAATTAACAAAGAGGATAGGCTCAAAAATCCAGATAGTTGGAGATGATTTATTGGTAACAAATGTTGAAAAAATAAAGAAAGCAGTTGACCTTGAATTATGCAATGCTTTACTGTTGAAACCAAACCAAATAGGAACTGTTACAGAGGCAATAGATGCTGCAAATCTTGCATTTAAGAGTGGATGGAATGTAATGGTATCTCATCGCTCTGGAGAGACAGAGGATGCATTTATTGCAGACCTTGCTACTGGACTTGGCTGCGGCCAGATAAAGCTTGGAGCGCCGTGCAGGGGAGAGAGAACATGCAAATATAATCAATTAATTAGAATTGAGGAACAGCTTGGCAAAAAGGCTTATGCAAGATGGAAAAACCACTAGTTCTTATTATTATGGATGGATGGGGAATAAGAAGAGAGAAAAAAGGCAATGCCATATTAAATGCAAAAACACCAAACTATAATTTCTTAATAAAAAATTATCCTAATTCTACATTATTTCCTTATGGCAGATATGTTGGCCTGCCAGCTGGTTTCATTGGAAATAGTGAAGTAGGCCACCTTAACATAGGTGCTGGCAGGATTATGCATCAGGATTTGACAAGGATTAACAATGCAATAAAAGACAAGTCATTTTTTAAAAACAGGGTTTTGCTTAATGAGCTAAGTAAAGTAAGGAAAAACAAATCAAGCCTGCATATCATGGGACTTTTGAGCGATGCAGGTGTTCATTCACACATAAGCCATTTATTTGCATTGTTAAGAATGGCAAAGATCAATGGAGTAAAAGATGTTTTTATTCATGTAATAACAGATGGGAGAGATTGCTTGCCTGGAACTGCAAAAAAATATATTAAATCACTTGAAAATAAAATTTCAAAATTAAGAATTGGAAAAATAGCAACTGTAATAGGAAGATATTATGTAATGGATAGGAACAATAGATGGGCAAGGGTAAAAAAGGCCTATGATGCAATAGTTCATGGCCAGGGTTTTAGCTCAATTTCTGCATTAAATGCATTTAGCAATGCTTTAGGAAAAGGACAAACAGATGAGTTCATAAGCCCAACTGTTATTGGGAATTACAAGGGCATGAACAAGAAAGACTCAATAATAATATTTAATTTCAGGTCAGACAGGGCAAGAGAGATAAGTTATGCTCTTACTAATAAAAATTTTAAGCATTTCAGTACAGGCTCAAAATTCAGCCTTGTATGCATGAGTGAATATGATAATAAAATAAAAGCCCCTGTTTCTTTTCCTTCTCCTGAAATCAGAAATAATCTCGGAAAGGTCTTGTCAAAAAAACAAATGAAACAGCTAAGGATTGCAGAGACAGAAAAATATGCTCATGTAACATTTTTCTTTAACAGTGGTGTTGAAAAGCCAAACAGAAAGGAGGACAGAATAATAATTCCAAGCCCAAAAATAGCAACATATGATTTAAAGCCAGAGATGAGCGCTTATAAAGTTAGGAATGAGGGTATTAAGAAAATTAAATTAAAAAAATATAATGTAATTATAATTAATTTTGCAAATCCTGACATGGTTGGCCACACAGGAATCCTTGATGCTGCAGTAAAGGCTGTAGAGACAACTGATGAGTGTGTTGGTGATGTTGTAAGAGAGGTTCAGAAGCTGAAAGGAACTGCCTTGATAACAGCAGACCATGGAAACTGCGAAGAGATGATTGGCAAAAGGAAAACATCCCACACAACAAACAAAGTGCCGTTTATTCTTGTTTCAGATAAAAAGAAAAAAATCAGGTTGAGAAATGGAATCCTCGCAGACATAGCTCCAACAATGCTTGATATTTTAAATATAAAACAGCCAAAAGAAATGACTGGCAAGAGCTTAATTATTTCTGGCCTGAGAGACAATTAAATATAACATTTTCTATGAATCTCTTGCCATTTCCATAATCATCATAGTCCCAGTTGTATCCCCATATGCCAATTTTCTTTGGTTTTGCCTCTGATATCATAACCTCAAGTTGTTTAGGAATAAATGTTGGGCAACACTGCGACTTTTCTTTTTCAAAATCTTTCCAAAATCTTGCTATTTTAAAATCTTTCTCAAAACAATCAACATCTACATCAAAATAATTTGCTTTTTTATGCAAATTATCTCCTATTTTCCCTTCTTTTCCGTATACACTCATACCGGGGTGTTTATTCTTATTATCTAAATAAGTGCCCCCCCATCCATAATTTATGACTTTTATTTTACCCATTTCCTTAACAATGTTCATATAAGTAGCATGGGTTGGTGTAAAAGAATTACTTTTATAAGAAGGTTCATAATCTCCATGAAAATCAAATCTTGCAACTATATCTTTTTTTTCATAAAGAAAAAGAGCACCAAAATGGCTTGGACCAATACAAACAACATGATCAAAATTTTCTTTTTGTTTTAAAACAAAATTTTTCTTCTCTTTAATTATATCTAAAGTTATTTCAGAAAAAAGACTTGTTCTATAATTTTTTAAAACATCTGTTAAAACTTCTTTTTTTGGTGATTCAAGATTTAATTCTCCTTTATCAACAAGCTTAACAGAATTATAGTTTTTATTACACTCAATTAGATATTCTCTTATCTTATTAGTAGAGCCAGGTAAATAAACCTGGTGAGGTAAAATAAACTCATCACAAAAATAATGGATTATTGTTTCAACAGGCACTCCAATAATAGCTATTTCTTTCATTTTATTTAACTTTTAAAATTAAAGAATTTAGTATATATAAACTTTTGTTTTTAATTACATTATA